>NZ_JBTNDE010000040.1:0-7726 GCF_054511155.1 Arthrobacter glycogeni
TGAGGCCATCGACCTGTGGGTCTGGTATGCCGGCTGGGCCGACAAGTACGTGCAGGTGGCCGGCAACGCCAACCCCGTCTCCGGCCCGTACTTCAACCTGTCCACCCCCGAACCGACCGGGGTCGTCGCGGTCATCGCACCGCAGGGACCCGGCTCGCTGCTCGGCTTCGTCCGCGCCGTCGCGCCCGTGCTCGTCAGCGGCAACACGGTGGTGGTGCTCGGCAACGAACGCGCCCCGCTGGCGGCCCTGAGCCTCGGCGAGGTCCTCGCCACGTCCGACGTGCCCGCCGGCGTCGTGAACATCCTCAGCGGCTCACCGGCGGAGATCGCCCCGTGGCTGGCCGCCCACGCCGACGTGAACGCCCTGGACCTGCTCGGCGGCGAGCACCTTGACTGGGTTAACCTGCAGATCGCCGCCGCGGAAACGCTCAAGCGGGTGCTGCCGCCCGAGACGGGTCCCGACGCCGGTGCCCCCTCGATCGACCGGATCACGTTCTTCACCGAGACGAAAACCGTCTGGCATACCAAAGGCCTGATCTAGCAAGAAATACTGCCAAACCGGAAGCGGGGCGATTTTTTTCACGAGCCTCCAGAGGCGACAACTCAGCAGAGGACCCAACCAGTATTGATCTTTTGCACCAGACATTTCACTCGAATTTCTAGAGGATTCGATTGAACGACTTCACGCTTTAGTCATGTGCCCTTTCGTCATTTTGTCGATGAGATATTCGAGAAAGGAGGTAGGTCCATCATGAGTTTTGCCGGTCCAGAGCTTGCACATTGTTGCACTGATTGGGGCCCAATCCGAGCCTTCGTCGTACATCACGACAGCCCGAGTCCCCGGATTGATCGGGTCCTCGGGGTAATGACTACGGTGCTGCCCAGAGCGACGATGCAGGCCAGATACGTCCATGAACAAGACAAAAAAGGAGGTGTGCACAATGTGCACACCCTGGGTGTCGGACTGGGGCGTATCGGGGCCGGACTGGGCTGGTTTGAGGAGGTTTTCGGGGGAGGCCAGTGTTTGCAAGGGGCGAAAGCCGGTTCAAGTCCCACTTCGGGCACAGTGTTTCCCCTTGTCAGAGGCTATTTTGCTCTCTGACTGTGCACAAACCCGCTCAGATGGTGAACAGGTTGTGCCTGTTTCGTTGGGTGGGTTGCAATCTTCCTGTGGCGGGTTATCTCCTTTCTCTCCTGGAGCCCTTGGTGGCTTTCTTACTACTTCATGGGGGAACCGCGGGGAAGGTACATGACTTTGTGGAAAGATTTTCACCGAGTTTTCCTCTTCGTGCCGTTCTGATAGTGGAATCACCGCTGGGCGCGAAGGGCCGGAGTGCAACTTGGGTACCGGGAGAGAACCGAACTTTCGCGAGGAAGTAAGCGACGGAGGAGCGCCGAACGAAAGTTTGGCTCGGCTCCCGGCGCATCGCGTCCAGGTTGCGCGGAGGACCCGCCCAGCGATGATGGGGATCAGAATGACACACAGCGATGATGCTTCACCCCGACCTACCTGCCCGGCAGGACGAGGACGAGCTGTTGGCGGTAGCCGGCCTTTATGAGTTCTGGCCCAACCCCGAGCTGCCCGAGGAACACCCGGACAAGTGGTTGGTCACCGCCACCGTCATCACGACGTCGGCCACCGACGTACTGGGCATATCCATGAACGCTCACCGCTCATCATCCCCAACGACCTACAAGCGGACTGGTTGGATCCATCGACCACAGACAAGAACCAGGTTCGAGAGCTGGTCAACGCCCTGCCCGAACCTGACCTAGTGCCCCGAGTCGTCGGCAAAGAAGTCAGCTCAGTGCGCAACAACGGCCCACAGCTCATCGAACCTGCCCGGTAGCTGGCCATCAGCCTCGTTGTCGCACTTTCGCTATCTAAGCGAGACAATTTCTCGGGCGGGGTATACGCGAATCTCCTAGTCAGGCGGCACTGATGTCTTAGCCGATGCCCTGATTAGAAACCTGTGTTGCTGTGGGGAACCGGCTTACGGGCGCTTCCGCTCGGGTGGACTGGCATCATCTGCGTGGATCCATGCGGCAAAGGCAGCACGCGGCGGTTTGATCTGACATAATAGTGAGTGCGCGAAAGCGTCCGGTGGTGGGGCTCGCCGGACCCAACCTCGACCTGTTCGTCGACAACAGTCCCTATCTCTTGCGATACCTCACGCCTCGAGATAGGAACCCCATGACCGACAACTATGCCAGAACGCCCCTGGACTCAGACAACTTCCCCGAGAAGCAATCTCTAACCCGAGACGTACTTCTGGTTTTTTTTAGGGGGAACAGTGGGTGCGGCCTTGCGCCTGCTCGCTGGCGTGACTATTCCTAACGTCGGGGGTATCCCTCTTCAAATACTCGGCATCAATATAATCGGCGCATTCACCCTCGGAGCGCTCCTTGAGACGCTTGCCCGCCAGGGCCCCGATGTCGGCTACCGCCGCACGGCACGTTTACTCCTGGGAACAGGCTTGATAGGCGGCTTCACTACCTTCAGCACACTCGCGGTCGGGGCAGCCGAGCTATTACAAGAGGGCCGCGTGGTCGCAGGCGTCCTCTATGCCCTCGGCACGGTCATCATTGGCGCCGCATTCTCCGTTGGCGGCATCCTGTTCGCCGCAGGTATCCACACCCGCAAGAGGAGGAACCGATGAACACGACGGTCTTCGTCGTCACCGCACTATCGGGCGGGATAGGCGCCGCGCTCCGGTACATGGTCGACGCCTTAGTGAGCCGACACTTCGGGAGAAACTACCCCTGGGCAACGAATATCATCAATGCCAATGGCTCTCTCGTTCTTGGACTACTTACGGGGCTTGTCTCTAATGAAGCTCACTTATCGCCACTGCTGACCGTTCTCGGCGTCGGGCTCATAGGCGGCTACACCACCTTCAGCACCGCCAGCGTCGAGACAGTCCGTCTCCTCATGGCCGGCAGAACAGCGGCCGCAGGAGCAAACGCATTCGGCTCGACCGGCCTCTGCATCCTTCTCGCCTTGACCGGCTTATGGCTCGGGGCGCTCCTTTAGAACCTCCCACCCGGCAACAGCGATTGCGCTATTTGAGATTTCTGTTGATGGTTCGGTCGGGAAGCTTAGGAGCGGTGACCATCAAAGCGTTTTTCAAGCGAAAAGTGGTGTGCACGAAGCTTCGTGCACACCACTTTTGGAGAAAGTCTGCTTTTTACTTGAAGGCGTCCTTGACGTTCTCGCCGGCGTTCTTCAGATCGGCTTTCGACTGGTCTTTCTGACCGTCAGCTTTCAGGCTTTCGTCGCCGGTCGCTTCGCCGTGACCCTCTTTTGCTTTACCGGTAACCTTTTCGGCTGCGTTCTTGATTTTGTCATCCAAACCCATGACTGCTCCTTACGCTCGTCTGATCCGCCAGCAAATTTGCTGAGGTATCCGTTCACGCTAGCCTCGGCAAAGTGATAGGTCGAGGGAATTCACCGATAGCGCAACGGGGGAGCGACCCTGTAGATCATTCATACCTCAAGCGTGTTTTCGGGCAGGGAATGGCCTCGACCCCATCGTGGGTGCCTTACAGCGGGGACGGGGTGCTTCCGAGCAGTGGCTGCATCAAGTGGGGAGAGGGGACTAGCTTCGTCTCCCGGGGTAGCATGTGCTGATGCCTTCCCCTAAAGCTGCACTGAGCCGATCACGTCAAGCCGCGGTTGCCGTCGCGTACCGCACCGAGACCGGCATCCGGGACCGGTTGGCCCGTCGGGCGACCCGTCAAGGGTGGACCCCGGCAATCATCCCCTATTCGGGCTACGCCAGCGCCAACCATGCCCGCGTCCTGGGACGTGTGGTTCTTGCACCAGCATCGGTTGCCCCCTCCTCCCGCCGTGGTGTTTCGGGGTGGCGGCGCCTACTCACCCTGGAAAGTCCCGGAACCGAGGTATCGATTGAACTCGGCGGCACCACAACAGTGGTCACCAGTGACGAAGCCGGCATCATCGACGCGCGGCTAAAGTCAGATACCGCTCTTGAGCCTGGCACGGCCACCGCTCTTCTCTCCTCGGGAGGCCGAGACGAGGTCCCAGCGCAGGTTCACGTTGTGAGCCCGGAACCATCGCGTGGAGTCATCTGCGACATCGATGACACGGCCTGGGTGACGGGTATTTCCCATCCAGCTCGAGCTGCATGGCGGACCTTGCGAGGCTCCAGCTCGACCCGGAAAAAGGTGCCTGGCATGGCGCGCCTACTCCAAACCGCTCTTGAGGGGCAAGACGATCCTGGGGTGATGTATCTGAGCAACGGCCCATGGAATTTTGTGGGACCCGTAACGCGCTTTCTCGATAAGAATGGTTTCCCTGCTGGCGCAATCTTGATGACCGATTGGGGGATTACGCCGCACCGGTGGTTCCGGGATGGTCAGGAACATAAATCGTCATCCCTTGCCTGCCTGCTGGAAGACTTCCCACACATCGAGTGGGTTCTGGTGGGCGACGACGGCGAACACGACCCGAAACTCTACCGCGACCTCGCCAAAAAGCATCCCGATCGCATTGCCGCTATCGCATTGCGGCAAGTCCGACCATCTGGACCAACTGCGCAAGGTGGAAGCTCAGATACCGTGAACGGAGTCCCCGTTCTCCACGGCGCTGACGGAGACGTCCTACTACCCCTTCTACGCGACGCACTACGCGATTACCCGCTCCGCGACTGACTATAGGGCGCAAGGTGTTCAGTTCCCTGGGCAGTTGCGGGATCTAGGTGGTTGATTCGATCGTTTGTGGCTTTTGCCAGGGCCAGCGGCCGGTGATTTCTAGTTCGAGGGAGAAACTGAGGAATGTTCGGATCAGGACGATCAAGGCTAGGACGCCGACTGATTCAAAGGTCGGGGTGACTGCAACGGTCCGGATGATGTCTGCAGCGACCAGCAGTTCTAGACCCAGGAGAATGGACCTGCCCAGCCTTCGCCGATAAGTTTCGTAGGTGGCGTGGCCGACGTTGTTCCTTCGCCGAAGCAGCGCCGATGCCGCGATCAGGCTTGCTACTACGACGCCGATCACGATTGCGGCGACCCCGGCCGCGTCGACGGCTTTACCGATCCCTTCCATCACTTCCTGGAATTCCACTTCGGTGTACCTGCCCTATTTTTGGAGGAGATGAGCTGAAGCTGACATCGTACTGGGCACCCCGCAGATTGCTCTGAAGTCATGTACTTGCGAAGCCGTGAGTTCACGCAGATACCGGTACCGGCGGTTCGAGGTCGGGCGGACTACGGACACTGTAGTAGTGCAGCAAGCGGCTGGTGTAGGCGCGGAAGAGTTGGACACCACCAGCGGGGTACCTGTTCTCAGCGACACCGTCGTCGGGGATTTCCTGCTATCACTCCTAGGCGATGCGCCACACAATCACCCCGCTGGTGCCTGACTCAATAAAACCCCGCCATGATCCGACTGGTACTTCTTAAAAAGATGTATGAATTCTGGTTGTGTGCCGGGCGTCTTACCGGGTGATGGTGAAGCTGTCGACAAGTTGGCCCGACTGGTCAATTGCCCGGCCGACAAGGCGGTCGTCGTAGACCAGCAAGTCGAGGAAGTGCAGGGTTGAACTACTCACGGCCGTGAATTCCTGTCGTCCCACGGGACGTAGCTTCGCGCCCGCTCCTGAGACAACGTAGGTCACCCCGTCTTGCGGGGTTGAACGCTGGTAGTCATGGTCATGTCCGGCCAGCACCAAGTGGACGCCAGCTTCGGCGAAAAGGGAACTCCACGTCTCACGGACAGCCTAATCGGAGCCGTGGTAACCCGCGGAGTACGCCGGGTGGTGCATTATGACCACTGTCCAAGTTACCGATGGCTGGGGCTCGGCCAGCGTCGTGCGGAGCCACGTGGTTTGGTCTTCGTCTGCGACAAGGGTCGAATCCAGAACGACTACTCGTACCGGTCCTACCTGTTCGGTGTACCAGGAGTTCGGGCGGCCAAGACGGTTCAGGATCTGTTGTTGTTCGCCGCTGCGGTAGTCGTGATTTCCCAGCACTGGCAGCAGTTGAGCGCCGCGGGTGGTAATGGGGGCGAATGGCTCGGAGACAACACGATCGGTTAGCTCTGCTTTTCCATCTTCGTAAACAAGATCCCCGAGGAGTACGAGCGCGTCGTAGGGGTCCTGCCGGCTTTCAGTAACCATCCGTTTAGCGGTGGCCTGTTCGGCGGCGTCACCGGTTCCGGTGTCACCGGCAATCGCCAGGCGTACGATCGGCGGTTCGGTGATGGCAGGAACGGAGTTACCGTTGCTGGTCGCGGGCCGATCCTGGGCGAAAAGGGAAGTGACAAACGGTGGCGGGTACAGCACACCGGCGATGATTGCCGCGCCTACCAGCATCACGAGGGCAAGGATAGTTCGTCGATGCGGCATCATCCCATCCTTCATTGAGGTTGCTGAGATTTCACTGAGTGCCTGCCAGATATCTGAGGCACGGGAGTTACACACCGAATCCGACAAACGGCAAACATCGAAAGGTAAAGGGTTGAAGAGAATATCCGGGCTCGGATTCCATGGTCGCCGCTACCTGCGGTGAGGGAGGAGGAACCGCCCCGGATTTGTGTTCGCGGTGGAAATTTGGGAGTAGATAGTGGTCCGCTGTGCGGGCTAGCCGGTCAGTGTCGATCGGACAGCCTTGACTTCGTACGCCTTGGTGAGCACTTATCTGGCTCTCAGGTTCTCTCAGCGTTTTCTTAGTAGGCGAGGGTCAGAGTGGTTACAGGCACCGGGAAACGGGGCCGGACCTGAACGGAAAACAGCAATACCGGAAGGGTCCAAGTCCTCAACGAAAGGCACCACCATGAACACCACCCCCAGCAACAAGAAAAAGATGCTCGTCGGCTCCCTCGCCGGTCTGGCACTCATTGGAGGAACCGCGGCGGTCGGTCTGAGCGCGGCAAACGCTGCGACCGTTCCTGCCCCGGCACCTGTTGAGGCAAACCAAGACAGCGCCGAGAACGGAGAGCAGCAAGAACCGAAGCTCAACGGATCCATCACCGCTCCGGAGTCGGCCACGGAGCAGTCCGAGGCAGATGAGTCCGCGCAGCTTACGAAACTGGCAACCATCGACGCGAAGGCCGCCGAAGCCACCGCCACCGGATCGGTACCAGGGTCCAGTGTGGTCTCCACCGAACTCGGAGACGAGAATGGATCGGTCGTCTACGAGGTGACCGTCAAGGACGGCGCCGGGGTGTTGACCGAGGTCAAGGTCGACGCCGGTAACGCCGCGGTCCTGGCCACCGAGGCAGGCGAAGATGAAGCCTCCGAGGGTGCTGAGGACGAAGCTTCCGAGGGCGCCGAGGAGCAAGACGGCGCTGACAACGAAGCCGACGGCGAGCTCGACGACGCACAGGAGGCCGCATCGACCGGCACCAAGTAACCCAGAAAGCCGCAAAAACCGGCTGTGCACATCACAATTAAATAGAACCCGGCCGCACACCCGCCCCCACGGTGTGCGGCCGGCCTACGTTTTGGACGAGCGTCATCGCGGGTAGCCGAATCAAACCGTGGGATCAGTACCCTCAGGGTTCCTTCAGCAACCCTGGTGCAGGCTGGCAGGAACGTAAGTCCACCGCTTCTTATCCATATCTGAGGGGATTCTTCTGATGACCGTTTACCTGCCCATCGCTGTTGCCGATGTGGCGACCGCCGTCCCGTGGTCGAACCTCACGGATCCCGCTGCCTTGTTGCAGGGCCTGGGAGGGTGGGCTCTGGGGGTAGTGGCTGGCATG
>NZ_JBTNDE010000041.1:0-6188 GCF_054511155.1 Arthrobacter glycogeni
AGGTTCGTGACGTCTTTGGCTGGCACCGTGGCGTCCAGCGCCGACCGTAGACGGGTCAGGTCTTCGGTGACTGCTGTGGGTGGGGCGACCTGAGCCATGGGTTCATCGAATCACACTCCAAGATTCTAGGAAATGCGCTGTCTTGTCTCTGGGGTTCTTGGCTCTGGTTTAGGCGGCTGGATCGTTGTGGGACTCGAGCTGGTCGAAGGCTGCCGTGAGTTCTTCAGCGGCGGGGAGGGCTTCTTTTTCGGCTGCTGGGAGGGATTCGTAGGTGTAGGTGGAGACGGCCATGGGCGAATCCGCCCGGCCCAGTGCGTAGCGGACGGTGTGCTCGTTTTTGCTGCCGCAGATGAGGATGCCAACCGTTTCCCGGTGGGCGGGGAGTTTGAGTTTGTCATCGACCAGGGCGACGTAGAAGTTTAGTTTCCCGGCGTACTCAGGCTGGAACTTGCCGGTCTTGAGCTCGATCACGAAGTACCGCAGCTGTGCAACGTGGAAGAACAACAGGTCGATGTAGAAGTCGTCCCCGCCGACGTCGAAGTGCACCTGCCGGCCAACGAAAGCGAAACCCGGGCCCAACTCCCGCAAGGTCTCAACGATCCGCTCTGTTAGCGCCAGTTCTAGATCCCTTTCGGCGACCTCGCCGCTGAGTCCGAGGAACTCGAAGGCGTAGGGGTCTTTAGCGACTTGCTGTGCGAGTTCGGAATCAGCGGGGGAGAGGTGCCGGGTGAAGTTCGACGGAGCGGCACCGGTGCGTTCCATGGATTTGTTCATGATCATGTTCATCAACACGTTACGAGACCAGCCGTACTCGGCCGCGGCCGCGGCATACCAATCACGTGCCGCAGGGTCATCAAGCTTGTCGATCAGGACCATGATGTGGCCCCACGGCAATTTCCCAGCAGTCTGCTGGGAAATTGGTTCAGCGTTCTGCCAGGCGGCCGCGAAGGCACGCATGTACTGCAGATTGCTTGGAGACAGGCCTTTCATCTATGGGAACTCCGCACGGAGATCCGTAGACAGTTGCTTGATGACACCGGTTCCCCACCCTTGCCGCACTTGCTGGGTGAGAATCTCATTTCCGATATTCCAGTACAGCTCGATCAGCTGCGTGTTGACCGTATGCAGCGCCCGGGTTCGGGCTTCTCTGACCCGGGTTTTGAGCGCATCGAGCGTCTGGCTGTAACCATCAGGAAGAACAACATCGGCGGGTGTCATAGCCTCATTCTCCCGACGCCGGCCTCTGCGCCGCGAATCCGACGTTGGCTGTGTCAATGTTCCGGGCTAGCGTATCAGACCGTTATCGGCTCTGTTCGATCTCGAAAGTTGGTTGGACATGCCTCCTCTTGCTGTGGCCCCTGTGTTCTGTCTAGAGTCCGGATGGGTTTCGGGCTTTATCCAGTTGGTCGTCCACGTCCATGAGGTCGCGGATCGCTGCGCTGAGGAGTCGCTGTGCGTCTGCCGGAGGGTGTGCAGTCGGATCACCGATAGAACGGGCGCTAGTACTAGCTTCAAGGATGCTTAACACGGTGCGCACGAGGTGGGAGCGCATTGACTCCAAATCGGAGAGGCGCCGTACCGGGTCACCCATTAGTAGGGTTTCCCCATGGGGTAGTAACGGGCTTTGTCCGGATGGGTTCACTTGGTTTCGTCCCCGTCCAGACAGGTTCGAAGGCTCTTGAGCCCATCTCGGATTCTGCTTTTGATGGTCGGTAGCGGGATGGACAGACGGTCGGCGACTTCGCGGTAGGTCAGACCGTCGTAGTAAGCAAGGTCGATCGCTTCACGCTGGCGAGGAGAGAGGGTATCCAGGCACTGGACAACGGTTTGAGCTTCGATTCGCGTCGTCACGGTTTCGGCCACCACATCGTAGTCCGGGCTGTGACTCGCGGTTACCCAACGTGCTTCCCTGTTGATGCTGGCTTGTTCTGAGCGAACTTTATCGACTGCTTTGTGGTGGGTGATCATCATCAGCCACGCTATCGCGCTGCCCAGGGCCGGATTGTATTTGTGGGCGTCACGCCACACGGTCAGATAAATGTCCTGAGTGATGTCCTGCGCTATTTCAGCGTTGACAATGATCCGGCGTGCAAGCCCATAGACCCGGCGGGATGTTAAGCGATAAAAGGTGGCAAATGCTTCACGGTCTCCCTGCCCTATCCTGAGGAGAAGCCCTGTGAGCCCTTCGTGTTCGGCAGGGTTCACGCCGCTGGGATTGCTTCTGGACGTTTCCAACCTCAAGGGTTTCCTAGGCCAAGCGTACTGTCCCGGGTGGCGTTGAGTTGTGCGCCGCCGTATGTATTCAAGACGATTCCCCCCCAGTGGTAGCTCGCCGTGCGGTCAGACGGAGGTCATAAACAACAGAAAAAAACGGTAACCGAGGCCGTCCCTTTTGCTTAAGATACCGCATGACATCTCAAAAGGGGCGGCTAGGCAACTAATCGCTCTACAAGCACCCATTCGGTGCCCAATAAACGATATGTTCTGCTCCCATGTGTAGGGATGCCGCTCATGTGCAGTTCCAAAACGATGTACGTTTACGTCACTGGCCACGTGAATATCCCTGCCTGAATATCCCTGTACGGGCCGCCGTCCCCCACTGAAGGCGGTATGAAACGACTCAGAGCGTCATATTTTGAATCAGTTGAGGTGTGAGGGACAGGACCCATCCGGAGGGCAGCCTGCTGACGAAGTGGGTAGAGTCGGGTTTGTACGCCGATCCCATCTCAATGTTGGAGGCTCTTCATGACAGAAGTTACTGCTCACCACGGTCTGTTCAAAGACACGAATCTGCACGTCGATGACACCGGCGGGTCCGGCCGACCAGTTGTCCTGATTCACGGTTGGCCCCTGTCCGGGGAATCCTTCAAAGACCAGGTCCCCGCTTTGGAAGATGCTGGATACCGGGTTATCAGCTACGACCGGCGGGGTTTCGGTCGCAGCGACAAGCCCCGCATCGGGTACACCTACGACACCCTTACGGAGGACCTACGTGCCCTCATCGAGGCGCTCGATCTCACTGACGCGACTCTGGTCGGTTTCTCCATGGGCGGAGGTGAGGTCGCCCGCTACTTCACCAAATACGGTACCGACCGGGTCCGTGGCGTCGTTTTCGCCGCCGCGGTACCTCCATTTTTGATGCAGGGCGAGGACAACCCCGATGGTCCGCTCACCAAGGACGCGGCGGAGGCGATGACATCGGACCTGACAGAGGACGAAGACTCCTTCTATGAAGGTTTCACCCGCGAGTTCTTCTCCGTCAACGGAGAGCTCAAGGTCACCGAAGCGCAACGCCGGGAAGCCCTCATCTTGTGTCAGCAGGCTGATAAGAAGGCCGCTCTGGCGTGCATGGAAGCCTTCGGGACCACCGATTTCCGCGACGACCTGCCAAATGTCACCGTCCCCGCCCTCGTTCTGCACGGCGACGGCGACGGCGTCGTACCCTTCGAAGGATCCGGCGCACGCACCCATGCAGCCCTGCCCGGCAGCGACCTGCACGTCATCCAGGGCGCACCACACGGCTGCAACGTAAGCCACCCGGACGAGTTCAACCAGGCATTGCTCACCTTCTTGCAAAAGTAGGACCAACACCTACATAAGAAAAGGTTGAGGCGCCCATCGATGGGTGCTTCAACCTTTCTGTAATGGAGCGCCTACTACTGGGCTGGGACCAATTTCCCGCTTTGGATGGGTGACGTCATGGGATGTTATCGGCGTAAGGAGCGATTCTCCTTGGGTGCCGGCAGTGCGATAACAAGGGTCAGGGCTTTGCGGGTGCCCCGCTGCCTCGACCGATGTCTGCGTTCCTTGTTGTGTACCAATGCCGGTCGGCGATCAGGACGGGCCATGATTCCTTCGGTAGATGACGAGGTATCCCTGTGAAGAGGGACTCGGCTATTGGTCAAACTTTTTTGTGGTGGTTTTCTGCCGTCCGACAATGGCAGGGTAAACCAACCAGAGTAGGGCTGCGACGAACAACAGGGCCACCAGGACGACTACTCCTGCCGTTCGGCCAAGCACGATGTCAAAGACGAGGGCAGCGCCGCCGGCCGCGAGCAGGGCAGTGCCCAGCAGCGATAAGCGCACCAACACGGCACTGTGTTCAACTATTCGCCGCTTAAGACGACGCCGGAACAAGGACCGGTGAAGACCGATCGGTGCCAGCAGCAGAACAATCATCACCGCAGCGACAATCACCAGGACCAGGTAGGTGACACGCTGGACGTCGTCGAGGTCGGCGAACGTGGGCTGAAACGGGACTGTGAACAAAAAGGCGACAAGGATTTGTGTCCCGGTTTGCATCACCCGCAGTTCCTGCAGCAATTCATTCCAGTTGCGATCCGACTGCTCCTCAAGGGTTTCGTGCCGGGCCTCATCCACGATGGCCTTTTCGGCTGGTTCTTCCATCAGTTGTCCTCTATCAGTTGCCATGTCTTAGACGCGCACATACGAGTCCCCCTTTTCTACAGCAGGCAACCTAGGTATTTCCCATGGAAGGGATCGGATACTCAAGCCAGAGGAACCGATGGAACTGAGACCACCATTACTACCTCTGGGAGCCGTGTTCATGCCGGCATCCTGAACGGAGCCGTCTTACGCCCCTACGGAGGCGGCTCTGTTCGGGGCTCCCCTTTATCCGGAACAGGTTTCCGCAGCCCCGGCAGTGCCTGCCGGTGGCAATGGGTGGCGCTGAACCGGACGACGCACAATAATTAGGTATGGAGCCAGCACACCAATCGAAACCCCTCACAGAGCTGCAGCGGAATTCCTCACCGGTGCCAGCTCGCCGACATTCCCGGAAACGGACTCAACCCTCGGACTCGAACAGCGAGCTGCGAAGCCTCATTGCCCGTCGATTGAATTCGCTAACGAAACTTGAGCGCCGGATACGCCACGATCACTGATCAATGCAGCAGGATTCGTCCCCGCGGCCCCACTACCTTGGGTAACGGGACCGTGGGCGTCACCGAAGACGGGTCGTTTCATGGCTGCAGACATCAGAAGTTGTGGATACTTCCAGGCGGCCGGACCCGGCTGTGCTGATGACCGTGCGCTAGAGGGTAATGAACAAAGATTCACCCCTTCAGCGCACGCGAAGACTACGGAATACGTTCCGAGAAGCTTCACTCCCGCTTCTTGATCGATCAGCTAGCCTCGGGCTTTCATGAGGGTGGTCCAGCGGGGTATTTTTAACGACGAAAAGTGCTCCTGACGTGGGTAAATGTAGTTACCAGCCGTTTACTCAGTACGGCTGTCTGGTTGAACGAACATCATCAAAACCTGTGCCTCGAAGAGCTAGCCGTCACCCACAACGATGCGACGACTCTCAGGGCCCTGTCCGACAGTGGCCCGATAAGCCAAGCAGGCCTCGCCGCCCTGGTCCATGTCCAAGCCCAAACTATGGGGAAGGTCCTTCAAAAACTCGAAGTAAAAGGGCTCGTAGCCCTTGCCCGCGCCACATGGGATGGACGCACTGTGCGCACCCGCATCACAGCCGAGGGAACCGGCGTCTTACGGCGCGTCGATCAGATGACCGAGGCGTCCGCGGAATCAGCCGGGCTGTCCGACGAAAAATTACGTACCGCGCTAATCAACATCATCGACACCTTTGAAACGACACCAGCCTGAACCGAGATAGTCAGCACACCCGATATAACGGGAGTCGAATATCGAGATGAAGGCTAGCAAGGGCCTGCAACCCCGGATCAGTCACAACTGACATAGCAGGGTGTTATCGGCGTTTGGTATGGAAGTATTCACCAGCCGAGGTGACCACTGATGGTTTCTGCCTTCGATGACTTTCCTACTCGCCGCGTTCAGGACTATCAGCAGCTGAGGTTGAATGGGCTTCCTCGACAAGCGCCAGCCAATTAGGGGTTGTGCCGCGAGTGCGGTATCTGAACCTGGTTCAGCCAGTTACTGCTGGGGCTCATGTGGTTTTTCGTGCAAGCTGTCTTAGGCCGGGGAGGTCTTCGATGATGATCCTGCCGCGTCCTTGGCGGATGAGGTGGTGGGTTGCGAGATCGGACATGGTTTTGCTGGTTGCTTCCCGGGTAACTCCGAGGAGTCCGGCGAGCTGTTCGTGGGTGAGCCGCACGGACAGGGAGCTGTTGAATCGGGGTTTGGGCGCGGATTCAGCTATTTTGAGCAGGGTCGAGGCTGCGCGGGCAGCTAGCGGCCGCAGCGCC
>NZ_JBTNDE010000042.1:0-5956 GCF_054511155.1 Arthrobacter glycogeni
GGTTCGGTTGGCGGTGGCAGAGGTGGTGGTGGTGCCGGTTCGGTTGGCGGTGGCAGAGGTGGTGGTGGTGCCGGTTCGGTTGGCGGTGGCAGAGGTGGTGGTGGTGCCGGTGCTCCCGGATCCGGAGCTGGACCCTGTGGGGCAGGGGCAGCAGGACGTAGGGGTTGCAGTTCGCTAGGTGCAGGTGGGGATTTTTTTGGTGGCGGTGTGGGCGTTTGTGGGTTGGGTGCCGGCTGGGTTGGGTTTGCTTGATCACCTGGCTTGGCTTCGAGGTAGGTCCGGAGGGCCGCAATGGCGTCTTCTATGCGTTGCTGCCGGTCGAGTGAAACGGACCCGCTCGATGCCAGGGCGTCCAGGCGGACGCTGAGTTTATCTAAAAGTTTTAGGGCTTCTTCGTAGTTTTCGTCGACGGAGAGCCGTGTGACGGCTAGCACCTCGGATTGGAGCTGTCGGGCCGCGTCCGGGCTGTAGCCCCCTGAGGTGTTGCTGCAGCCGCTGAGCAAAGCCACGCTGAGAGCTACCGCCGAGGTGCGGTTGAGGAATCGAGTGATTGTCATTGTGGTGCCACGCTGTCCTGTAGCTCCTGCAGTAGATCCCCGAGTTCCCCTGGGGCCGCAGGATAGGGAACGGGAACGGGGGAGGGTCCGTCTCCGATGTCGATGGCTGGCACTATCAGCACCGTTAAAACCAGCAGCGCAACTGCCAGGATAAGAGCTATCAGCGCCCATTGCATGGCGCCCGGTCTGCGGCGCTGCCCCGAAGGGTCCTGCTTCCCTTCCCGATGCGGCTGCGCCAGATCCCCGTCCGGTGGGGTGATGATTGAATGCGAGAGTAATTTACCTGTCCTGCTGGCGGTGGGTATGGCTGAGGTTTTCTGACCATCCTGCGGCGCAAAACCTTGCCGGAGAGCCGAGGTTGGCGTAATCGTTGAGATGGACTCTAGATCTGATGTCCTTTGATCATCACTGTCTGTTGCTCGCGGAGTACCGGAACCGGGGAGAGAACGTAGCGCTAACGCTGTATCTGCGGCGCTGGGGCGGTCTAGGGGATCCCGGGCGGTCATGGCCTGGAGTAGCTGGGTCCAGCCGCTGCCCAGCGCGACAGGAACCGGTGGGCCGCGATACAACCGTGCCGCAGCGGATGCTGCCGCGGGCCCCGGGAAAGCGGTGTTTCCGGTGAGGCATTCCAGTAGCACCAGCCCCAGAGAGTAGATATCGCTAGCTGGAGTGACGGAAATGCCCTCAGCCTGTTCGGGGCTCAGGTAGGCGGCAGTGCCGATGGACTGTCCAGTGGCGGTCAACCGTGTCCCGTCCATCAGCCGGGCAATGCCGAAGTCCGTGAGTTTGGGGTTCTGCGCCCGCTGAGCGTCCCCATGGCTACCGAGGAGGATGTTGGCGGGTTTCACATCGCGGTGGACTATGTCGCGGCCGTGAATGTATGTAAGGGCGTCGGCCACTCCGGCGCCCATGGCCACTGTCTCTTCTTCGGTGAGTGGCGCATTGTATTTGGCACGGTGGAGATCCTCGCCGTGGACCAATTCCATGACTAGGTAGGCTTGCGGGTGTAGCGTTGCGGTCTCCGTGCCGACGTCAAAGACCGTGACGAGGTTGGGGTGGCTCAGTCCGGCCAGGACTCTGGCCTCGCCCTGCTGCCGGTCGGTCTCATCATTTCCGATCGCGCCCGCACGGAAAAGCTTGACTGCCACGTCCCTGCCGAGTACCTCATCGCGCGTCTGGTACACCGATGCCATCCCACCCTGACCGATGAGAGTGCCAAGCCTGTACCGCCCGCCAAGGGTCATACCGGTTGGCACGCCGCCAGGTATTTCCTCCCCTATAACAGCATCTCTTACCCCAGATCCCGGATTAGGATCCTTGCTATTCATTTTCCGAGTCCAAGATCGACAGGTCGGGTTTGTCCGGATACCCCGAATGGTTGCGGTACAGGTTGGGATATCCGGTATTGCGGTTGGCCTTGTTCGTGTGTGGGACTGGCATGTTGGGGGCGGCGTCCGGGTTCCGGGTTAACATTTCAGGGACCTTACAGTGTGCTGGGGGCGGTAGTTCATCGCCTAGGCTGCTTCCAGGCAGCTTCGTAGTTGTAAGAGTCCGTTACGGATGCGGCTCTTGACCGTTGGCAGCGGCAGGTCAAGTTTTTCGGCGACTTCCCGGTAGGTAAGCCCTGCGTAATAGGCCAGGGAAATTGCTTCCCGTTGCACGTGGGACAGGGTTTTCAACGACGCGATGACGCTTTGGGCTTCGATCCTGCCGATGGCGCCCGCCGCCGTCTCGTCGTATTCGATGGTTTGGGTGGCCGCACCCCAGTTCGCCTCCCGGGTGATGCGCCTCTGTTCTGTGCGGACTTTATCGACGGCTCTGCGGTGGGTGATGGTCATTAGCCAGGCCAGGGGTGTTCCTGCGGCGGGACGGTATTTGTGGGCATCCTGCCACACCACCAAAAATATTTCTTGGGTGGTGTCGTGGCTGAGCGAATCATTAATGATGACTCTGCGTGCTAGTCCGTACACCCGGCCCGCAGTGTGGTGGTAGAAGGCTGTAAAAGCCTCACGGTCTCCGTCAGCCGTGCGTAGTAACAGTCCGGTGAGCGCAGCACGATCAGCTTCGGCCCCAACCCCGGGATCGGACTTCGGGCGTTCAAAGTTGTTCATTGCACCCATCTTGTAGGTCCAGGCAGCACCCCAGCGGGCTGCCATCACACCATGCGAGCGACGCGAACGCCCGTTCTTAATCTTTGATTCGTGCACATAATTTCCGAACACCAGACCGGGCTTTAGCCTCCAATTTGATAGTAGTCTGCTGGGCTGCGGTCCGTAATGGTCAGCAGGCTTGCTAACCATTTTGGAATGCGATTGTGATGTACGGCCTCAGCCAGATATTTCAGATCATTCCCAACTGCACTGCCATAGACAGGCGGGTAGGTGCCACTGATATCGGGTTTTGTCGTCGATCGGCAACGTTCGGTGGGTGTCTTGAAAACGATGGATTTCGAGACGCTACCGGGTGAGACATGGCATGTGGATCGCAGCGATAAGTGACGGTGTTTTTGCAGCGCTATATTTCCTGCCTGGTCCGGTTAGCCGATCGTTGGATTCTTATGGTGATGTGACGATTGTGGGCGGGGCTTGGTGGGGAGAACTCCGGATAGGACGATGACGAGGAGCCCGGTGAAGGGGACTATGAGCAGTCCTGCCCGGAGGCTGATGTTGTCGGCGATGAGGCCGACGGTTGGTGGTGAGATAAGGAAGCCTATGCGCATGAGCCAACTCACGACGGCCAAGCCGGTGCCGGGGCGTAGCCCGGGCAGTTCATCTGCTCCGTGCATGGCGGCTGGAACGAGGGTGGCAACTCCGAAACCTGCTAGCCCGAAGCCGATGATGGTGCCGGTGATGGTGGGAATGAGCAGTGCCAGGCCCATTCCGAGGAACACGATGGCTCCTCCGGAGCATGCGACGGTGCGTTGACCGAATCGGTCAACAAGTCCATCACCAAGAAGTCGTCCTATGAATTGGGCGCCGACCAAGGCCACGAATCCCAGTGCTGCGATACTGACCGTGGCATCGAGAGAACCGGACAGGTAGATAGCGGCCCATGTGCTGCCGGCATCTTCGACGAGTGCTCCACCGACAGCGATAACCACGAGGGCGCCTAAGGCGACGAGCGGAGCGGTTCGTCGAACGCTAGTGCGTGGCTCACCGGGGATGGGTGCAGGCTCGGTCGGTTCGGTTGGCTCGGGGTCTTTGAGGAGGAAGCGGTACGCGATGATGGCAATAACAGTCCACAGGAACCCGGTGACGCCTAGATGCAGGGCTCGGGGAATGTCTAGTGCGACTGCGGCCCCGCTCATCAGCCCGCCCGTCACGGCCCCGATCGACCAGACCGCATGGAAGGAATTGAGGATGGAGCGTTTGTAGAGCTGTTGTACGCGCAGGCCGTGGGAGTTCTGGGCGACGTCGGTCACGGCGTCCATCGCACCTGCGAGCAACAGTGCGCCTGCCAGAGCCAGCCAGGAGTTGGACAGTCCGGCCAGAGCGACACCGATGCCGGTCAGGGCCGTTCCGGCCACGGCCACGCGAGACGAACGAAAGCGCCGTATAAGGGTGGCTGCAGCAAGCCCGGCCAGAAGTGCTCCCAAGGGGAACGACGCCACAGCAAGGCCGTATTCAGCGTTGGCGAGGTCGAGGTCAGCTTTGATCTCGGGATAACGGGGCAAGAGGTTCGCAAAGAGTGCGCCGTTGGTGAAGAAGAGTATGGCGACAGCGATGCGCGCATTCCGGGTTTGCCGGGGTACCGCGGCACGTTCGCGAGTGGACGTAGATGTCATGGGAATCCTTTGACAATGTTTCGAAGAGGAGGTGTCCGTCAGCCAGGAGCCGGAGCCGGTAATGGCGTGACAGCCGATCAAGTGGTGGTCTCGTTGTTGCTAACTCAAGAAGCGGCGCACCGCGCGTTCGGTGCTGGCCCGGGAACGCGTGGGCTGATCAAGGCTGGCATGGATGAAGAGACCTTCAATCAGTGCATCCACGTCGTACGCGGTGTCCGTGTCGACGAAACGTTCCAGCGCCTGACGGCTTCTCTTCATCCAGTCGTGTGTGATCTGGCGGAAAGCCGGTACGCGTGCGGCCAATGTGTAGAGCTCGAGGCTAAGGACAAGGTCATCGGGGGCCTTACCCAGATCGTGATGAACGAGATCGACAATCGCTTCAATGAGGCCATCTAGGGAGAAGGCGACCGCCAGGCGTTCGGTGTATCGCTCCGAGATTCTGTCCGCATACCGGGTCAGGGCTTCCCTGAGTAACTCGTCGAGGTCCGCGAAGTGGTAGGTCATCGACCCTAAAGGGACATCGGCATGATCAGCGACCTTGCGGTGCGTGGTGCCAGCGACCCCGTTCTCGGCGATGACGCTCAGAGCGCTTTCAATAATCCTGCTGCGCCTGTCCGGATCGTGCCGCCGGCCAGCCAACGCTAAATCTTTCGGACGACGCGGGCAGGATTGCCCACGGCAACCACGTTCGCCGGGACGTCCTTCGTGACCACGGCGCCAGCACCAATCACACTGTTCTCCCCGATTGTGACGCCGGGGAGCACAATCGCCCCACCACCAAGCCACACATTGTCTCCGATAGTGATGGGTTGAGCCGCTTCGAGCTTGTCCCGACGAGGCTGTGGCTCCACCGGGTGCGTGGGTGTCAGCAATTGCACATTCGGTCCGATCTGGCAGTCCCGACCGATCACGATCGGAGCGACGTCCAGCGCGGTGAGGTTGTAGTTAATAAACGTTCCAGCACCCACCGAGATGAAAGAGCCGTAGTCAACGAACAAGGGAGGACGGATGTGGGCACCTTCACCAAGCTCTTTCAGCAGTGACGCAAGGATCGGTTGAGCAGCATTGATGTCCTGGCTGTAGACAGCGTTGTACTCGCTCATCAGTGCTACTGCACGCTGCTGCTGGGCCGCAATCTCGGGATCATCGGCTATGTAGAGGTCACCGGCGATCATGCGCTCATGGTTCGACCGGGAATCATCGGCGAAGTAATCAGTCATGAGTACAAGTGTACATAACTATAAGTACAAAAGTACACATACAGCAGAGAAAAGGGTGGGTCGACTGCTCGCCCGGCCCTTGCAGATACCTCATCGCTCTGTTAGTTCCCGACACTTTCAGCACCGGTCCACCCGGCAAGCCGAAGAGAATAATAAGTTGCGCTGTAAGGAACCTGACGCGGTACGAGAAGCACAAATAGATTTATCTAGCTACAGAAGAGAGCGGCAGCAGCTTAAATGCTGAGAGCCCCGCAGCACCTGGCTACGGGACCCTCAGTAGTCCATAACAGGGAACCTGTCCCTGTCTTCATTTACAGTTTACTCCTATGGGTTCAGCGCAACAACCACCGATCGAGCGGGTCCTGCTGCAGCGGATCACGCCGGAAAGACTTAGC
>NZ_JBTNDE010000043.1:0-5807 GCF_054511155.1 Arthrobacter glycogeni
CTGTTGTTTGAGAACTCAATAGTGTGCCATGTTTGTTGATACCGATTGTTTTATTGATTGGTTGAATTTGGCTGCATGATGCCATTTTGTGGTGTTGTGTGGTTGTTTTTGGCTGGTTTCGAATTTTGCGCGTGCCTGTTTGCTGGTTTTTCCTGGTGGTGGGTGCGTGTCTGTATAACATTTACGGAGAGTTTGATCCTGGCTCAGGATGAACGCTGGCGGCGTGCTTAACACATGCAAGTCGAACGATGATCCCAGCTTGCTGGGGGATTAGTGGCGAACGGGTGAGTAACACGTGAGTAACCTGCCCTTAACTCTGGGATAAGCCTGGGAAACTGGGTCTAATACTGGATATGACCGATTGGTGCATGCCATGTTGGTGGAAAGCTTTATTGCGGTTTTGGATGGACTCGCGGCCTATCAGCTTGTTGGTGGGGTAATGGCCTACCAAGGCGACGACGGGTAGCCGGCCTGAGAGGGTGGACGGCCACACTGGGACTGAGACACGGCCCAGACTCCTACGGGAGGCAGCAGTGGGGAATATTGCACAATGGGCGCAAGCCTGATGCAGCGACGCCGCGTGGGGGATGAAGGCCTTCGGGTTGTAAACCTCTTTCAGTAGGGAAGAAGCGTAAGTGACGGTACCTGCAGAAGAAGCGCCGGCTAACTACGTGCCAGCAGCCGCGGTAATACGTAGGGCGCAAGCGTTATCCGGAATTATTGGGCGTAAAGAGCTCGTAGGCGGTTTGTCGCGTCTGCCGTGAAAGTCCGGGGCTTAACTCCGGATCTGCGGTGGGTACGGGCAGACTAGAGTGATGTAGGGGAGACTGGAATTCCTGGTGTAGCGGTGAAATGCGCAGATATCAGGAGGAACACCGATGGCGAAGGCAGGTCTCTGGGCATTAACTGACGCTGAGGAGCGAAAGCATGGGGAGCGAACAGGATTAGATACCCTGGTAGTCCATGCCGTAAACGTTGGGCACTAGGTGTGGGGGACATTCCACGTTTTCCGCGCCGTAGCTAACGCATTAAGTGCCCCGCCTGGGGAGTACGGCCGCAAGGCTAAAACTCAAAGGAATTGACGGGGGCCCGCACAAGCGGCGGAGCATGCGGATTAATTCGATGCAACGCGAAGAACCTTACCAAGGCTTGACATGAACTGGAACAGCGCAGAGATGTGTTGGCCGCTTGCGGCCGGTTTACAGGTGGTGCATGGTTGTCGTCAGCTCGTGTCGTGAGATGTTGGGTTAAGTCCCGCAACGAGCGCAACCCTCGTTCTATGTTGCCAGCGCGTGATGGCGGGGACTCATAGGAGACTGCCGGGGTCAACTCGGAGGAAGGTGGGGACGAC
Organism: Arthrobacter glycogeni; assembly: GCF_054511155.1. NCBI lineage: Bacteria > Bacillati > Actinomycetota > Actinomycetes > Micrococcales > Micrococcaceae > Arthrobacter > Arthrobacter glycogeni. Next base: position 1,352 of record NZ_JBTNDE010000043.1, read on the forward strand.
GTCAAATCATCATGCCCCTTATGTCTTGGGCTTCACGCATGCTACAATGGCCGGTACAAAGGGTTGCGATACTGTGAGGTGGAGCTAATCCCAAAAAGCCGGTCTCAGTTCGGATTGAGGTCTGCAACTCGACCTCATGAAGTCGGAGTCGCTAGTAATCGCAGATCAGCAACGCTGCGGTGAATACGTTCCCGGGCCTTGTACACACCGCCCGTCAAGTCACGAAAGTTGGTAACACCCGAAGCCGGTGGCCTAACCCCCTTGTGGGGAGGGAGCTGTCGAAGGTGGGACCGGCGATTGGGACTAAGTCGTAACAAGGTAGCCGTACCGGAAGGTGCGGCTGGATCACCTCCTTTCTAAGGAGCACCTCGAATTGTTGCATCTGTCCTCTGTGGTGGGTGTGGGGTTTGTAGGAGTATGGCCTATTGCGCGGGCGTTTGTTCCGCGGTGGGCTGCTCATGGGTGGAATATCAATGGATAGGTGCCTGGTGGCGCTGGCTGATAGTTGAGTACGGCTGTCCTTTCGGGGGTGGTGTGGAAAGGGTGTCAGTTGGTGGTGATCGGGTTTATCGTATGGCACACTGTTGGGTCCTGAAATAACAGGGCCCTGATTCTCGTGCATTATCTGGCATGTTCTTGTGGTTTTCTTCCTCCTTTGTGGGGGGTGGCCAGGGGGGTGTGTGGGTGGTGTGGGATGGGTTGGGGTGTTGGTGTTTCTGGTTTTTCCTTGCCATGGCAGCGGGATCCCTTGAATGCATGCCTGTTGGTGTGTGGGGGTTTTGGTTGGTGGTGTGGGGTTGTTGGTTGAGAACTGCATAGTGGACGAGAGCATCTTAAAAATAAGAAGCAATTTCAAAAAATCTTGGTTTCAGACTTCGGTTTGGTGCCATGGTTTTCTCGATATGTTTTTTGATCTTTTGTGGTCAAGTTTTTAAGGGCACACGGTGGATGCCTTGGCATCAGGAGCCGAAGAAGGACGTGGGAATCTGCGATAAGCCTGGGGGAGTCGATAACCGGACTGTGAGCCCAGGATTTCCGAATGGGGAAACCCCGCCTGGCCAGCGATGGACCGGGTGACCCGCATCTGAACACATAGGGTGCGTGGAGGGAACGTGGGGAAGTGAAACATCTCAGTACCCACAGGAAGAGAAAACAATAGTGATTCCGTTAGTAGTGGCGAGCGAACGCGGATGAGGCTAAACCAGTGGTGTGTGATAGCCGGCGGGCGTTGCATCACTGGGGTTGCGGGACTTTCCGTTCTGATTCTGCCGGATCAGTGAAATGAGTGCAGGCGTATAGGTGAACGGTCTTGAAAGGCCGGCCGGAGAGGGTGTAAGTCCCGTAACCGTAATGCGTGCTGCCGTTTGGAGAGTATCCCAAGTAGTACGGGGCCCGAGAAATCCCGTGCGAATCTGCCAGGACCACCTGGTAAGCCTAAATACTCCCTGATGACCGATAGCGGACAAGTACCGTGAGGGAAAGGTGAAAAGTACCCCGGGAGGGGAGTGAAACAGTACCTGAAACCGTGTGCCTACAATCCGTCAGAGCGTTGTCATCCTTTCGGGGGTGGTGGTGTGATGGCGTGCCTTTTGAAGAATGAGCCTGCGAGTTAGTGTTACGTCGCGAGGTTAACCCGTGTGGGGAAGCCGTAGCGAAAGCGAGTCTGAATAGGGCGAGTGAGTGGCGTGATCTAGACCCGAAGCGAAGTGATCTACCCATGGCCAGGTTGAAGCGACGGTAAGACGTCGTGGAGGACCGAACCCACTTCAGTTGAAAATGGAGGGGATGAGCTGTGGGTAGGGGTGAAAGGCCAATCAAACTTCGTGATAGCTGGTTCTCCCCGAAATGCATTTAGGTGCAGCGTTATGTGTTTCTTATCGGAGGTAGAGCTACTGGATGGCTAATGGGCCCTACAAGGTTACTGACGTCAGCCAAACTCCGAATGCCGGTAAGTGAGAGCGTAGCAGTGAGACTGTGGGGGATAAGCTTCATAGTCGAGAGGGAAACAGCCCAGACCACCAACTAAGGCCCCTAAGCGTGTGCTAAGTGGGAAAGGATGTGGAGTTGCGAAGACAACCAGGAGGTTGGCTTAGAAGCAGCCATCCTTGAAAGAGTGCGTAATAGCTCACTGGTCAAGTGATTCCGCGCCGACAATGTAGCGGGGCTCAAGTACACCGCCGAAGTTGTGGATTTCAGATGATAGCTAAGCCGGAGACTTGTTCTCCTGAGTTCAGGCGTCTGGAGTGGTAGGGGAGCGTCGTGTGGGCGGTGAAGTCGCGGTGTAAACCAGCGGTGGAGCCTACACGAGTGAGAATGCAGGCATGAGTAGCGAAAGACGGGTGAGAAACCCGTCCGCCGAATGATCAAGGGTTCCAGGGTCAAGCTAATCTGCCCTGGGTAAGTCGGGACCTAAGGCGAGGCCGACAGGCGTAGTCGATGGACAACGGGTTGATATTCCCGTACCGGCGAAAAACCGCCCATACTGAGCAGGGGATACTAACCACCCGAAACCTGATTACCCACCCTTTGGGGTGACGTAGTTTTTGGTGGAGCGTGGGACCTGATCCTGGGAGGTAAGCGTATTAACAGGTGTGACGCAGGAAGGTAGCCGGGCCGGGCGATGGTTGCCCCGGTCTAAGGATGTAGGAGGGACCATAGGCAAATCCGTGGTCCTGGTTTTGATACCGTCTCTGAGACCCGATGGGCCCCGTTATGCGGGGATCCGGTGATCCTATGCTGCCTAGAAAAGCATCGGCGCGAGGTTTTAGCCGCCCGTACCCCAAACCGACACAGGTGATCAGGTAGAGAATACTAAGGCGATCGAGAGAATTATGGTTAAGGAACTCGGCAAAATGCCCCCGTAACTTCGGGAGAAGGGGGGCCTCACCCGTGACCAACACTTGCTGTTGTGAGCGTTGTGGGGCCGCAGAGACCAGGGGGAAGCGACTGTTTACTAAAAACACAGGTCCGTGCGAAGTCGCAAGACGATGTATACGGACTGACTCCTGCCCGGTGCTGGAAGGTTAAGAGGACCGGTTAGTGCCCTTCGGGGTGCGAAGCTGGGAATTTAAGCCCCAGTAAACGGCGGTGGTAACTATAACCATCCTAAGGTAGCGAAATTCCTTGTCGGGTAAGTTCCGACCTGCACGAATGGAGTAACGACTTCCCCGCTGTCTCAACCATAAGCTCGGCGAAATTGCACTACGAGTAAAGATGCTCGTTACGCGCAGCAGGACGGAAAGACCCCGAGACCTTCACTATAGTTTGGTATTGGTGTTCGGTGTGGCTTGTGTAGGATAGGTGGGAGACTGTGAACCCTGGACGCTAGTTCAGGGGGAGTCATCGTTGAAATACCACTCTGGTCATACTGGATATCTAACTTCGGCCCGTAATCCGGGTCAGGGACAGTGCCTGATGGGTAGTTTAACTGGGGCGGTTGCCTCCTAAAAAGTAACGGAGGCGCCCAAAGGTTCCCTCAGCCTGGTTGGCAATCAGGTGTCGAGTGTAAGTGCACAAGGGAGCTTGACTGTGAGAGAGACATCTCAAGCAGGGACGAAAGTCGGGACTAGTGATCCGGCGGTACATTGTGGAATGGCCGTCGCTCAACGGATAAAAGGTACCTCGGGGATAACAGGCTGATCTTGCCCAAGAGTCCATATCGACGGCATGGTTTGGCACCTCGATGTCGGCTCGTCGCATCCTGGGGCTGGAGTAGGTCCCAAGGGTTGGGCTGTTCGCCCATTAAAGCGGTACGCGAGCTGGGTTTAGAACGTCGTGAGACAGTTCGGTCCCTATCCGCTGCGCGCGCAGGAAATTTGAGAAGGGCTGTCCTTAGTACGAGAGGACCGGGACGGACGAACCTCTGGTGTGTCAGTTGTACTGCCAAGTGCACCGCTGATTAGCTACGTTCGGATGGGATAACCGCTGAAAGCATCTAAGCGGGAAGCCTGCTTCGAGATGAGATTTCCATACACATTTGTGTGAGAGGCCCCCAGCCAGACCACTGGGTTGATAGGCCGGACGTGGAAGCAAGGACTAACGACTTGTGAAGCTGACCGGTACTAATAAGCCGATAACTTACACCACACACACCACCCGTGAACGGTATCAAAAGACGTTCACACCAGGGCTGGTGTAAAAGATATGCTGCCCTCGTCCACTATGCGGTTCCCAACCAACAACACGGAACCAAACACAACAAAATACAGGAAACAAATCTGTTCAAGTTGTAACCACACACTTCCCACCCCCAAACACGTGTTGGGCGGAACGGGTAAAAAGGTTACGGCGGTCACAGCGTGGGGGAAACGCCCGGTCCCATTCCGAACCCGGAAGCTAAGACCCACAGCGCCGATGGTACTGCACCCGAGAGAGTGTGGGAGAGTAGGACACCGCCGGACAACCATTAAACGAAAGGCCCCACCCACAGTGGGGCCTTTCGCACTTAACCACCACC
>NZ_JBTNDE010000044.1:0-5471 GCF_054511155.1 Arthrobacter glycogeni
GCCGACCACGGGAAATCCTCGGCTGGCAAAGCCCTGCAGAGCAGCTCGCTAGACTCATCTCACCACCGACAGATTCATAAACTGTTGCAACGACCGCTGAAATCCGCCGCCGTCACAACGGCTCAATTTTCGACCGTCACCGACAGCCACTCACCAATCAGCTACCAGTCCGCCGGCGGGAGAAGTAGGCAGGGGTGAGTATGTGCACCCGGCAGCCCCGAGTCGGCACGCGCCGGAGGAACCGTTCCCGGAGGACCTGACCGTTCTGGATCAGTTTCGGTTAGAGGTACTGAACAGTAGAATGCATCGTCAACTCGATATGGAGTACATCCGCGATATACAGGCGCACCCTGAAACCAGTACGCGATTAGAGGAACTGACTGAAGAACTTGACCGCAGAGACAGTAAATACAGTCAGCGCTAAAGGGTCAAGGAACCTTCAACAATTTTACTTGCCGTCTGTTGCAAACCGAGACTGTTCGAACGCGAGTAGTGGCGGAGCCTGCTGAAAGCCTGGCTCATGTCCACATCATTGGTCTGAGAAATGACGCCCTTTGCCTGCTCAATCAGGACCCGACTGTTCAGCGCATTCTGCAGTTGGTCATTAACCAGGGTGCTTTCGCGGATCGCGCGCTCCTGGAGCAAGCCAATGGTCGCAACGTGCGCTAGGGCTTGCCCGATGGCTGAGTCTTCGTCGGTCAGCGCACCGGTATGGTGACCGAACAATCCCATAGCCCCAATTGTCCGGTCTTTCACGCGTAGCGGGATTGCATGGATGGAGTGGAACCCTTGGCTCAGTGCCGCGGCCTGAAATTCGGGCCAGCGTCCGCCCATGGAATCGATGCTGTCGATGGTGATCACAACACCCGTTTTGAAGCATTCGACGCAGGGGCCTTCACCGGCTTGGAGCTGCAATATCTCTACCAGATGGGTTGCCTCACTCGTGGAGGCCACTACTTGCAGCTCACCGTCAGGATCGACCAGTAACAGGCCAGCTGCACTGGCGTCGAGCAGGCTGACGGTCTCCTCCACCAGGGTTTGCAGGAGATCCAGGACGTCGTAATCGGTGACGAGTGTGTCTGTAAGTTTCACAAACGCTGCACCGACCCGCTCCGCACGCGATGTAGTCACCATACGCCCACCCTACTCCAGCACATGCCGATGGTCCCCTTAAATAGGCGAGCAAAAATCTACATAGGCGAGGAAAAATCCAGTTCCCGAGTAACCACATCCTGGGCGGTTTCCGTGAGCGTGCGACCGTTAGCAAACGCGTGGGCGCGCAACAGCAGCAGGGCATTCGCTGCCGATAGCGTTGCCTGGACGAGAACCATGCCGGTGGCCTGATGAATTTCCCTACGGGTTGGATAAGCATGTCCCGGAGGCGATCCATTATCGGTACCAGCGCTGTCATTCAACAACTGGCGCAACACTGCCCACGACGTTTCGGCTGCGAGGGCGGACGCCGTCGTTTGGTCGGAACGGCTCAGGGTCAACGGCGACGTTCTATACAGTTCCACCACCCCAATATCCATCGCCCCAACGGCCAGCGGGAAAACATACTAGGCCGCTGCACTCGTCTCGGCTACCGCCGTCCCAAAAACAGGCCACAAATGGTGATCCCCGGACCGTAGATCCGGTAAAAGCACTGGTAGGTGGGTGCGGAGGGCTTCCCACCGAGGGCCCTGACCTAGATCGAACTGCAGCTCATCCAGTCTGGTCGCAACAGGATCGCTGGCATGCAACAACGTCTCGTTCATCGATCCGCCGAACACCGACACCGAAGCACCCGTGACCGGCAACAACTCAAGAAACGGTGCACACAGCCGGGCGTTATCCGAACCCAACTCCGCGTGCATCTCAGTCATGGCTCCTCCGAAGCACCGTCCCGCCAATCGGTGCCTTCAATCACTCCCAGTATTAGGTCCTGACTTAACCATAAACCCGTTGCCACGAAGATGCCCCGCCCGACCATTAGAGGCCCTCGCCAGCAATATTGCCTGACTGCGATCACAGCCTGGATTCAGTTACTTATCCACTTCGAATCGAGAAGAAACCAGCCCTGCGCCGAGGCCGATAATGACCGTTCCGTCGTTGGTTTTTTGGGGACGGCTCCGGTGTCGGCAACGCCCTTGGGGTTCATCATAGGGCAGTTCGCAAACGATGGTTTGATTGACGCTGACGGGGAGTCGGGATGTTTACCAACTGAACCCAAGGGTTCTGGTTTCGTGCCATGGGGGAGGGGGGGTCAGTGGCCGGCGCCGAGTTTGCCGCCGAGGCGTTCGCGCATGAGTACGCTGGCGTCGTTGAGGCCGATGATCTCCACGGTCTTGCCGTGGTGGCGGTATTTCTCGGTGATCGCATCCAATGACGCGATAGTGGAAGCGTCCCACAGGTGCGATCCACTCATGTCGATCAGAATTCTATGCGGGTCCAGTGCATAGTCGAATTGCGTATACAGGTCATTGGAAGACGCGAAGAAAAGTTCTCCGTCGACCTTATAAGTGGCGAATTGTTCACCGTTGACTTCGAGTAGGGTCCGTTCCACAGTCACGAAGTGGGCCACCCGGCGCGCGAAGAGCACCATGGCCACCAGCACGCCGACACCGACGCCGATGGCGAGGTTGTGGGTGGCCACGACCACGATCACAGTGGAGACCATGACGATGGTTTCACTTTTGGGCATTATCCGCAGCGTGGAAGGGCGGACGCTGTGCCAGTCGAAGGTCGCCACCGCGACGAAAATCATCACTGCAACCAGGGCGGCCATGGGAATGACCGCGACGATGCCGCCCAGGGCGACCACAAGGATTAGCAGGAACATTCCAGCCATGAAGGTGGAGATCCGGGTGCGGGCTCCGGAGGCTTTCACATTGATCATGGTCTGACCGATCATCGCGCAGCCGCCCATACCTCCGAAGAAACCGGTGATGATGTTCGCTGTTCCCTGGCCCCAGGACTCACGGGTTTTGTTGGAGCGGGTGTCGGTTACGTCGTCCACCAGCTTTGCTGTCATTAGCGATTCCAGCAGCCCCACAAAGGCCATGGCGAGTGCGTAGGGGAAAAGAATCTGGGACGTCTCAAGATTCAGTGGCACGTTCGGGATGAACAATGAAGGGAGATTGTCCGGCAGTTCTCCCTTATCCCCGACCGTGGGCACTGTGACAGCGGCGAACACCGTGATGAGCGTAAGAACGACAATGGCAACCAACGGCGCGGGAACGACTTTGGTCAGTTTAGGCAGACCGAAAACGATTAGCAGACCCAGGGCCACCATTGGATATACCAACCAGGAGACACCGAGCAGTTCCGGTACCTGGGACAGGAAGATCAGGATCGCCAACGCATTGACGAAACCAACCATCACCGAACGTGGAATGAACCTCATCAGTTTTGCGACACCGGCCAGGCCAAGGACCACTTGGAAAATTCCTGCCAGGATGACGGAGGCAATAAAGTAATCGACGCCGTGACTCGCCACTAACGGCGCGATCACCAAGGCTATCGCCCCGGTGGCAGCGGAAATCATGGCTGGACGCCCGCCAAGGAAAGCGATGGATACTGCCATGGTGAAGGAGGCAAACAGACCAAGGCGCGGGTCCACTCCCGCAATGATCGAGAACGCAATCGCTTCTGGAATCAATGCCAGGGCCACCACTAGACCCGCCAGTACTTCGGTTTTCAGACGCCGCGGGGATTTCAACGTCCCGGTCACGGATTGCAACTGTTCAGGAGTCAGCACCGGCGCAAGTCCGGCGGTTGTGGTCGCCACTATGGCTCCGTTCGAGGTCAGGAAGGCACACAGCAGCGCCTTCACTTTTGGCAAAAATAATGGGGGCGCGGCACCGCCCCGGGAAAGGGGGAACAGTTTCGAAGGTTCACCGCCCAGAAGGAACTCTACCCTAACGTGATGGTAGAGTTTGAAGCCGCAGCCTGAACGGAGAGCTTTGATGACAACTAGAACCAGCAGGTGCACCATGCACATTGGTGAGCTGGCAGACAGAACCGGGTTGTCCCTGCGGACGATCCGGCACTATGACGATGTTGGCTTGTTACCCGCGACGGCGCGCACAGAGGGTGGATTTCGCGTGTTCTCGGAAGAGGATTTTGACCGTCTCATGGTCATCAAGCAGATGAAGCCTCTGGGATTCTCCCTTGAGGAAATGGCCGACATACTCAGCCTCCTGGCAACACCTGACACCTCAGGTATGGATGGCAGGTTGGCTGGGTTCCTGGAGAGAGCCGTGAACCAACGGGCCAAGATGGCCCGCAACCTAGCCCAGGCAGACGAATTCATTCAAAGGCTCAGCGTCCAGTCCTGATCAATCGTACGTGCCGGGCTGTAGTTGACTCCTCTTCCCGGCACGCACCCACACCAAGATCCCAGTCAAGCGTCCGGTAATCATGGTTTGGATGACACGGGTGAGTGAGACGGGCCATGTGGAAAGACACGCCGAGCTGTCTGTCTCGTTATTCGTGTCCGTTGAGATGGGTTGTGTACCTACGTTTGTGCATCTACCGCCAGCCGGTTGCCCAACCCGGGATCCGTTCATTGAGTCATGCTTTCCGGGTCGGGTCCAGGGTGCCGCGGTGGTGGAGTCCGCGCTGCGTGACCAGCCAGGTGGCCAAAGTGTTCTTGTGCCGATCGGCACCTCTGCGGAATCGGGGAGGGTGTCCTTCCCTGTTGAGGACGTCTGCTACTTCGGTTAGGCGGTGGTCCCACATGCTGGTCTCGGCCTTCGTCCGTGGGGGTCCTATCCAGTCTTCGAGCGCTTCGCGCATCAGCTCTTGTCGGCTGTCGCTTATGGACTCGTTGCGAATTTGTTTTGCGTTGGCCAGCGACCTACACGGCGAGACGCTGTTCGCCCGGGTCCTTGGAGAGGATGCGCGGCAGCCGCTGATGCCGCTGATGATACTTTTTCGCTTCATCGACCCGGATCTTCCAGGAAGGCCGGGACGGTTTTCGCTGCAGCTGGGCGGTTGTTGGGGGAGCGGGGTGGTCATTGAGTAGCAGGCGTTTACCGGCCAGCTCAGGATGGGCCTTTTCAAATCTGCGGATAAGGCGGCGGACCCGTTTCGCCGGGACCCGGCAGATCCTGGCTATTTGGTCGGGGGTATCTCGCGTAGGTACATCAGTTTCCACTCTGTCACGGAGATGCACGGACCCCAGTCGTTGGGGTCCTGAACCTCTGCGCTGGCTGGAAGGGCCATGTCCACAGGATATTGGTAGCAGCACAATGTGCGGAAGGGTTGTTCATGGAGCAGCCGCGGAGGTGTTCTGTGTGGACTCCTCTCACGCTGTGCCGGCGACTCGTGTTGGGCGCAGACCACAAGTGTTCTGGAAGCTTCCTTAGGGGTTTGAAAGGCGGAATTCGGTCCATAGGGGGTAGTGGTCGGAGATCCGCAAGGATACTTCGTTTTTGGTGAGCCCGGTGAGGACGAGGGGTAGGAAGCCGATGTGGCCGGCTTTGCCG
>NZ_JBTNDE010000045.1:0-4065 GCF_054511155.1 Arthrobacter glycogeni
TCAACACGTTACGAGACCAGCCGTACTCGGCCGCGGCCGCGGCATACCAATCACGTGCCGCAGGGTCATCAAGCTTGTCGATCAGGACCATGATGTGGCCCCACGGCAATTGTGCAGCAGGTTGCTGCACAATTGGCTGACCGGCCCACGCTGCTGCGAAAGCCCTCATGTACTGCAGGTTGCGGTAGGAGAGGCCTGTCATATCAGGGAATTCCGTGCGCAGATCTTCAGCGAGTCGTCGCACAACGCCGGTACCCCACCCCTGGCGGTCGCGTTGGGTAAGGATCTCATTCCCAATATGCCAGTACAGCTCGATCAGCTGCGTGTTGATTGTCCGCTGAGCCCGAAGGCGGGCGTCACGGACGCGGCCTCTGAGCGCATCAAGGGTTTTGCTGTAACCATCAGGAAGAACAACATCAGCAGGTGTCATAGTCCCCATTCTCCCGACGTAGGCCTCTCCGCCGCGAATTAGCGCCGGCTTGGTCCAGGTTCCGGGTGACGTATCAGGGTGTTATCGGTGCGAGAGGGTCTCTACGGAGAATCTCGGATTCTGACGGCCAGATTTCCATCATGATTCCGGTGCTCCTGCAAGATGGACAAGGTATGTTGCATAACGCTCCCGACTGCCGCCAAGCCGGTCCTACTATTTGGTTTGTGGTGCAACCCGGCTTAGTTTTTCTGGTAGCTCTGCCTAGAGGCGGGCGTAAAGTGGGTGGTTGCCGGTACCAAGTTGATCGATTGGACGATCCGTTCCGCTAGCGCACGTAGTTTGATTTGTTGATGTCTGGCAGCCCGCCGGAGGACCTGGACGGCTTCAGCTTGGGTGTAGTGGTTTTGGGCGATAATGATTCCTACAGCCATGTCAATGTTCGTGCGTGATTCCATGGCTGCATGCAGATCGGCCGCAGCGTCTCGATAGGACGCCAGTTTCAGGGCTAACTCGAGGCTGCTTGCGGCCTCACCCGCGTACTGTTCAAAACGTTCGATAATGTTCGGGGTGAAAATCCCGGGTTTCCGACTGTAGAGGTTGAGTGCGACCCCGCCGTCCGCACCGATCACCACGGGTATGGCAAGGATCGAGGCAACCCCGCGGTCCTCCATATCTTTGAAGCGCTCCGGCCATCGCGTATCGCTACGGACATCTTCGACAACAACAGTCTGGCCGGTCCGGGCAGCTTGGGTGCAAGGGCCTTCGCCGTAATCGTGCTGAACCTCATCGAGTTCGATAGCCTCGTCGCTGCTGCCAGTTCTCACGATCCGGTCTGTTCGTTTGAGGGTGATCCCACATAGAATCTCGACCTCCGGGCCCAGGATTTTCGAGGCGTGCATAGCGAACGCTTCGAGGAACACCTCGACATTTTCGGACCGCAGAATCAGCTCCTGGAGCTGTGCTGCAACCGACCCCTCGCCCTGGCCTTCTGCCATGGCTACAGTCTAAAACCGATAGCACCTCACACTAGGGAATGTGGAGCATATTTTCGTTGACACAACGAAATCTGACACGACAAGAGGCAGTATTTCTGACATTCACGTCCTGCCCTCGGCTAGCCTTTAGTGAGCTGGGGTATTCATTGATATCGCTGGGAACCAGACGCCCCTGGTGGGCAGGGCAGCTGGTCTCGCGAAGCGGATTTGAAGGTTATTTATGGATGCACGAACACAGCAGCAGCTCACCGCCGCGGGTGCGACCCAGACCCGGATGGAACCGGCCCAGCTGTGGATTGAGTACTTCGCCCGGGGCGGGTGACTGTCCCAGTTGGAGCTGGAGGCGTATCTGGCGGGCGTGGTGGGCATACCCCCAGTTGAACGCGACTTCGAAACGAACGGTCTCCTGAGCTTCTTGGCCGTTGAGATCATCGATCAATTGGACTTTCACACGCTGCACCAAATTTTTCCTTTCTAGAGTATTGCTATGGGCTTGGTTTTGGCATGCAGAAGGCCCTGCAACGGGAGGGTTCATTCCGTTGCAGGGCCGGTTCTTGGTGAAGCCTGGTTAGTTCCCGAGGCCTCCGAGGCCGCCGGGGAGTCTGCCGATGAGGTCTTGAGGGTTGATGCCCAACTTGCTGAGCATGCCCTGATCTTTGTCGGTGTCGACCTGATCGGGTAATTCCTGCTCGGCCTGGTCGGCCTTGTCGCTATCTCCCTGACCCTTGAGGTGGTCAAGGATCTGCTTCTTATCGATTTTCACGGTTCTCTCCTTCTGTTGATGTTCGGTATCCTGCGGGAAAGGCCATTGGGGTGGGCCTTCCTTGTCCGGTTATGGATTGTGTACGGCAGCGGCTTAGGTTCGCAGGCCGGCTTTGTCTACTTTGCGGTGGAAACGCATTCCTGCAAGACCGCCGAGGATCGCACCAATGAGTGCGACGACGGCCGCGACGACGGCGGCAATAATGCCTGTAGTGGTCAGGTCATCGCCTGCGGGGATCTGAGGGAAGCTGTTGATCTGCGAAAGGATGTTGAACTGATCCCCAGCAATGAGGCCGAGTACCGCCACGATAATGGCAATGACGATGGCCCAAGCCCAGACGGCGATGCCCTGTTTCATGCCATTGAAGCGGGCCATTCTGCCTGCAACGTAGCCGCCGCAGTAGTAGGCGATCAACAAAATGACCAGGAGTACGATGCTGCTGATGAGGCCCGCGGTCTGCGGGTCTGAGGTGGCTTCCCCGGCGATGTCGGTGTTCGTTGCCGAGCCCACTGCCGCACCGAGCGCAGCTGCGAGAGCGCTCAAGAGTATCGCGGTCCCGGTAGCGGTAAGCCACCCGAAGAATGCGGAGCCGATCTTGATCCCGCCGAACTCGTCTTTTTCCCGGGCGACATCATGTTCAAGGTTCCGGCCAGTATCTGGACTATTGTCATGGTGCTGTGTGTCGCCGCGGTCGCGTTTTGCGCGCCTCGAGTCATCACCGTTTTCGGTATGAATGGAATCCGGGTGATTGTCCGGGGATTTAGCCGAGCCTGCACTGGTACTCATAAAGAACTCCTCTATCAAGGCCGCCACCTTCCGGTCGGGTACCCGCTAACGGGTACCCGACCGGAAGGGGACATGCCAATGATTCTTAGCGGTTGTCCCGACGGCTGTCGTCGGCGGTGAGGTCGGCATCAGTGTCGGCGTCGATCTGTTCCTTGCGGACTTCTTCGGTCACAGTTTCCTGATCCGTGACGGTTTCTTTACCCATTCGGACACGTTCAACCGCGACGGTTTCCTTGTCTACGACTGGAGTTTCGGCGTGCAGGATCACTTCGTGTTCCTCTTCGCTGATGTCCGGGCCCGAGGTAGCGTTCCCGCGGTTGGCGTCGGTGATGGGCTCGCGTTCGATGGTGACTTCCTCACGGCTGACCGGTACCGTCTTGGTGACCATTTCGGTCACGACGTGCTTGCGCAACCTGGCCCGACCGACTTCCTGGGTTTCGGTGCCAACGTTCAGACGCTCCTCGGAACGAGTCATCGCGTCATCAGTGGTAGGACCGGACGTGTCATGGCCCACGACACCCGAATCGCCGGAATGATCCACGCGTTCGTCGCCGGACTGGAAGCCCTGCTCGCCGCGCGTCGTAGACTCGTCGTAGGTGTCGGTGCCGCTGGGGCTGCTCAGACCGTAGTGCTGGTAGAGCCGGGCTTCTTCCTCAACAGATAGGTCACCATCGGGATCAACCCTGGGTGCATCCTTGATCTGGTCTTTGGTGTACCCAACCCGGACGTCGTCGCCGTCAATGCTGGCGCCTTCGAGAGGTGCGAAGGATTCAGACGTGCCGAACATGCCGGTCCTCACGGTGACCCAGCTGGGGTTTCCGCTCTGATCATCAAGGTAGATCTGCCCGACTGATCCGACTTTGGCCCCGTCGTTGTCGATGACGTTGCCGCCGCTGCTCAGAAGGCGGTCAATGTTTTCTTGCGTAATCATGTTCTGCTCCTTGCTATCTGACTTCGGTGATGTGCTGGACAGTGCGATATGCGGGTAAATCTAGTAGCGGTGCGCGCCTGGGCCCTGAGGCTGGGTTTTGGCTGTCTGCTGCTGGGCCTTGGTCTTGGCCTGCTCAGCTTGTTCCTTCACGGATGGCGCG
>NZ_JBTNDE010000046.1:0-3707 GCF_054511155.1 Arthrobacter glycogeni
CGGTATCAACAAACATGGCACACTATTGAGTTCTCAAACAACAGACACACCCGACACCAAACAGAACCAAACAGTCCCATCATCGCTCCGGAGCAACTTTTCAAACTTACCCGAACTTGGCGGCTTTAGCAAATCACCATTTCCGTGATTTCCAGCCCCACCAGGTGGGTCCCTACCTGCAAGTTCCGCACACTAATAGCGTGCCATTTACAGGCTGTTTATAAGGGGTCGGTCGCTATCTTTCCGCTTCAGCGGCGGCGACTAGATTTACTGTACACGCCACATGTCCTTGAGCCAAATCACTGATCCGACACCTATCCAAAGGTCAGTCCCGGTAGCCCGAACCGCCCGTAGTGGCGAGATTTCGCATGGGTCTTCACCGCTCGCCGTGACTCACCAACTGCTGAGTCTGAAGGGATCTTGATTTCTCTGTTTGGGGCCCGCTGCGCCGAAGGTTCGCCGCGTATGGCCCCATAAACTCACGAAGGGCGGGGCGGTGGGCCTGCTTACCCCGAAACCCGGAATGCCTCCACCGGGCAAGTCATCGACTGGCACGGACTCCGCTGCTCGTCGGCTACGAGCCCAAACCAGGAGCGACGCAGCAAACCCTCGTGGTTAGCAAATAGGTGCCATCCTCACCGCCGACCGCTCGACAACAAAATGTTCTGGATCTCGTCTGTTCTCGGCGAAGACGGGCACACAATCGGTGGATTCATCGACGGTTGGGCATCCGAACCGATGGTCGGATGCCACACCCAGCAGCACAACGATCACGGCCTCCCGGCGCCCTTGACAGTCAAAGCTGTACTCAGGTCACACCATCCCTATGAGTGACAGCGTGAAGGCCCAGACGCTGATGAATGCCAGCAATCCAAGGCTGTAGGGAATGGAGGCCCGGAGGATTGCGGCTATGAGCACCAGCGCGCACCCCAATCCTTTGAGCGTGACTATGAGTTGGCCGATGAGCATTGAAGCCTTATTGGTGGGACTCGACAGGAATGTGACAAGGACCGCGAGAAGCAAAACGCTCCCGATTGCGTTGACGGGCGTCCAGCTGTAGGTGTTTCCGACAATAGCTCCGCCAGCCGTGGTGATTGCCCCAGTGACCCGGGGAATCGGGACGGTGGCGACAAGTCCAACCAGTGCACCACCGGGAACGAATAGCGCTTTGAAGAACGGCGCACTCTAGAGGAACGCACATCCCGTGAAGATATAGAAGGAGCTCCAGGCGGCGATGACTTCGCGCGGCGTGTACCGTTTCGCATCGGGCGCTTCCTTCACGTTCACCCGGAAGGTACGAATGGGTTCCCAGAAGCGGCACAGGACGGCGATAGTGGGCATCCCCAGCAGACCGGGAACGATGACGGCCAGCTCAGGTCCGAGCCAGCGTGGCCACCGGAGAAGACAATTGTGACCAAGACCGTTGCCGGCGAGGTTCCCCGGCGACCACGCCAACCGTGGAGTATTGCATCCAGTAGGAAAGGTATGGATATAGCGATCGGTTGTAGGATGAAGACGAGATCCCTCGACAAGTCCATGACGCCCACCCCGCCGACGTGCGCGCCGACTATCACGGGAATCCCGACCGCCCGACCGCCCCGTCAGCGCCGGCGGCGAAGTTCGCCACAAGGCGCACCATTGCGGCCTTCGCTGGACGGGACTCTGGCTGAACGAGCATTGCTGCACAGATCGCAATGCAACTTCGAAGCCAGCTACTCCCTCCAGGAACCCTCCGAAGGAGAAGCTGATGAATAAAACCTGCAGACGCTGATCCGGGCAGACAGAGGCTACAAACGCGCGAATGACCGCGAGCGACCACTGGCTACTGCCAGTTTGTAGAGCCACACGGCCATGACAATAATGTAAGCGATGGGCCGGGCTGCATTCCGGGATCCAAGAAAACCGGCTCCTCCTACTGACGGGAAAGGTATCCTGATCACCATTAACGCACTAAGGATCTCAGTCAGGAGAGCCCCGGTTGTGGCAACGAGGCCGGTCAATTTGAACGCGACCAGACAGAGCAGGAACACGACAATGGGTATTGCCACGATCGCCGCGGAAAGGAGCGGCGATTTGAATGGGTCGAGAGACTGGATCCCCATAATCTCTACTCCAGGCTCTTAGGAGATCTGACTCAGCGACGTACGGATTCAATCACGCCGGACAAAGCGCCGGCTGACCGCGCGAGGAGCTGCAGTTCCTTCTCGGAGAAGGGCGTGCTTCTGATCGGCGCAGCACCCGAGGCATCCACGATGGATGGAACCGACAGTGCTATTCCGTCGATTCCATGGAAGTCGTTCAGAACTGTGCTGACCGGAAGGATGGCTTTCTGATCCTGAAGAACAGCCTCGACGATGCGTGCACTTGAGAGACCAATCGCGTTATTCGTTGCACCCTTCCCACGGATAATCTTGTACGCGGAATCGCGGACGTCAATCGCAATGTTGTCGAGTTCGTCGACCGTGAGCCGGGGGTGTCCCTCGGTCTCCCATTCGAGGATGGGGACCGGCCCAATTCTCGCCTCCGACCACAGCGGAAACCCTGTGTCACCGTGTTCACCCACGATAAATGCGTGCACGCTGCTGGTGGCAACTCCTGCCCGTTCGGCGAGTTTCCACCGTAACCGTGACGTGTCCAGAACAGTTCCCGAGGAGAAGATCCTGTTTGGGGGGAGGCCGGAGGCTTCAGCTGCGAGAACGGTCAACACGTCGCATGGGTTAGTGACCAAAATATAGATTGCTTCGGGTGCCGCTCTTAGCAGGTCCGGCATCATCTTGGCCAAGATCGACGCGTTGACTGATGCAAGTTCGACGCGTGTCTGTCCTGGTTTCTGTTTTGCACCCGCAGTGATGGCAACGACGTGGGATCCCTCGACCACAGCCAGATCGGAACCGCCAGTAACGGTGCCCGCGCCAGTGAATTGGGTACCGTGCGCGAGGTCCAGAACTTCGGCCTCGACCTTATCGGTCACAATATCGTATAGAGCAACGTTGCGGGCTGAACCGCGGATGAGCGCCGCGTAAGCAACGCTCGTCCCCACGCTCCCAGCACCTACAACGGTGAGCTTCGAACTTTCCCTGTTAGTCATGAATGTGCACCTCTGCGATTGGGGCCCGACGCCGACCGTTACTGGGTGGGTCTCGTGATCATTGGTGTGCAGCGCAATTGCGTGATTCACAGAACAGGAGGGTACGAGCCGGTCGACTTGGGGACCCGCCGAGTCGGCCACAATCTGAGAGCTCCTGTCCCAGTGTGCCAAATTGTTATGGGTACCAGAGGGGGTGCCTGGTCTTTGGGTCCGTCGGAAGTGTCTGCCCCATAGTGACGAAATGCCACGCACAGCGCATCGGCTACGTCAGCCTCGGTATGCTCGTGTGTTCAAGCGCACCGTCACTGCCAGGCTATCGTGGGGTGACCCTTTCGATCAGGGTCGAAAGACCCTGATCAAGGGGGATTACTATTTGAATCCCGGCTGGCCTGCACACACGCCGGCTTTGGTGGCTGCTACGGCTTCCCCGCCGTACCATGACCAGCGCCTTCGATTGCCAACCCACCAACTCCTACTGGAGCTATGGGCGTCGCCCGAACTTTTTGCGTCATACCCTGATTTTACTGGTGGTGGTTAAGTGCGAAAGGCCCCACTGTGGGTGGGGCCTTTCGTTTAATGGTTGTCCGGCGGTGTCCTACTCTCCCACACTCTCTCGGGT
>NZ_JBTNDE010000047.1:0-2463 GCF_054511155.1 Arthrobacter glycogeni
TACCGGCTCAAAGAACACCAGCCAACAACCAGTACGGCACAATAGAACGAACAACCAGTGGCCCTGTTTTCAAATGGCACTAATGGCCCTGTTTTGGGTTGGCGTTAACAGCCATAGCATTTTGCATCCTGGTGCGCATGGCCTTTTCGGCCGCACGGTAGGAGCGCAAACCATTCAAAACCTGAACACTATCCGTCCGGTCCGGCGCTTGCGCATACCAGTACCCACCTGCAGGGAAAGTGCGCGGGGCAGCCATCACCCTAGTCTAGGTTGCGGGTCAAACGGGCAATAGTGTGAGCAGCACCCCGCGATTCGAGTTTTTTGGCTAATCGATCCGCATTCTTTGCACCGAGTCTCCAGCGTTTGCTAGCTGACGAGGAACACAGACTCATTCATGCAGCGAACAGCCGGATGTGACGTGCCCTCTTTCCAATGGGCTTAAAGTGATGTGAAATAGTAAGTAGGCTTGGCGTCTACTGGTGAAGCAGCCCGGCAGCGGGCGCTAAGTCGCACGATGCAATGAAACCTCGCCCTCCAGCTCCAGCTCCGCATCTGCTGAGACTGAGGTGCGTACTTGGGAAGCAGATAACACCGGTCACTGCTTTTCCCGGGGGATCGTAGTAGCACTGAAGGGGGTTCTATGTCGGATCTGGAGAACTGGTCAACCGGACGCCTGCTGAGCACCGCCGCTCGATTATCCGAGCGCTCACTGAATGCGGCGCTCTTGGAAATCGGTGTCACGCCTGCTGGTGTCAACGTTTTGACGGCATTGAGCACCCATGGGCCGATGGCCCAGACCGAGCTCGCGGAACTCATGCACGTCCAACCCCAAACAATCGGCAAAACCATAGAGCGTTTGGAAGCGTCAGATCATCTGACCAGACCGCGCAGCGGCCCGGATCGGAGAGTTCGGTTGGTAGTCATCAGCAGCAAAGGCCGGGCGACATTGGAGGAAGCGCAGGACATCGAAAGGGATCTCGCCGACGTCGCAGACACGCAAGGCTATGAGTTCCGCCGCTCCCTTCAGGCGATCATCGGGTATCTGACGTCCATAGCGAAGTAGTCGTATTCGCTCGGGAACTGCCGAAGACCCCACGCGCAGACGTCAAAAATCGCAAACTATCCGCTGGGTCCATTTGCGTCACCGTAGCGCCAGGAGAGCACCGGCTTTGTCGGACCTCGCGCCTGCCGCTTCATCAACCGTCCGAGGCATGAACCCCGCGGGTGGCGCCGTCGTCTTGCGTCACCTCAACTGAGAGTTTATTCGCTTCAGTAGTACCAATCTCCCGGGCGTTTCCCTGCTGTTAACGGGCAGTGCATCTTGTTGAAGGTTTACGAAAAGCCCATAGTGCCCTAGGCTCAAGAATGTCGGTTTAGTAAAGAGCCTGCAGGAAACGCTAACTTTGTGGAGCACCTCATGGACCTCAAATTACCAAACATCATCGACACAGACACAGACCGCATTCTTCAAGAACACCGCCTCACCGGTAGCGCCTCAGAGGGCCCCATCCTCTCAGATTTCGACCTCGACGCCCTTTTCGATCTGGGCGAGGACGAGCTTCCGACGCTTCCACCAAATCTTTCCGAACTGGCCACTGAAGACCTGCGTAGCTTGTGTAACCGGATGTTCCGGGAAATGAACAAAGATTTCCCCCGCTTCGGAGCGCGCGAAGACTACGGAATACTTTTCGACGAACTCCACTACCGTTCGGGACAGCAACCCGAGTGATAACACCCCCACCTGGTACACGAGCCACGGTCAACGACCACCCGCCACTTCCTCAATCCGGCCTATGCCCCGTCCTCACTCGGCACGGCTTTGCCAGGCGAATATCCAGCGTCACAGATACTCAGAGGGGTCTGCTGAAGGTTTAGTTGACAGCTGGGGTTGATAGTTTCCTAGGCGGCTGTGGCCGCGTTGTTTATTGTCTCAAACTCGATCGGGGTCAGCCGGCCGAGGGCGCGTTGTCGGCGTTTACGGTGGTAAGTCCGTTCAATCCAGGTCGTGATGGCGAGCCTGAGCTCGTCCCTGGTTTCCTACCGCTTCCGATTCAGGACGTTCTTTTGCAGCAGCGAGAAGAACGATTCCATCGCAGCGTTGTCACCGCAGGCACCGACCCGTCCCATCGATCCGCTCAACCCATGGCAGTGCAGGGCGGAGACGAATTTCCTGGATCTGAACTGGGATCCTCGGTCGGAATGAACGATGGTACCGGCGGGGTTCCTGAACGAAACAGCGTGATCCAGGGCCGCTACGGCAAGGGACGCTTTCATCCGACCGTCCATGGAATACCCGACGATCCGGTTCGAGTGCAGGTCTTTGATCGCGCGAAGGTAAAGCTTGCCCTCGTGCGCTTGAATTCTAGGCATCGTCGCAACACCCTGAAATTTAGGGAGCATGTTGTGGTCGGTCGACCTCGTGGAAAGCAGAACCTGCAATATATGGCGAAGGAGCGGGAGGAG
>NZ_JBTNDE010000048.1:0-2146 GCF_054511155.1 Arthrobacter glycogeni
TGTTGGCGCCAGCTGAAAGTAGGGCCAGGAACGCCATTTGAAAACAGGGCCACCGACCATGATGGAAGGTGATCAATTTGGATGATTGGGCGGAGATACGCCACCTGTTTTCGACGGGCAAGCACTCGAAGCGTGAGATCGGCAGGATCGTGGGGGTTTCCCGCGGGACCGTGGACCGGGCGTTGGAGTCGGGCCGGGTGCCGAAGTATCAGCGGGCGTCCGGAGTGTCGAGTTTTGACGCGTTCGCTCCGAGGGTGCGGGAGTTGTTGGCGAAGACGCCGACGATGCCGGCGGCGACGCTTGCGGAGCGGGTGGGTTGGTCTGGTTCGGCGTCGCTGTTTCGGGCGAAGGTTGCCGTGATCCGGCCTGAGTATGCTCCGCCGGACCCGGCGGACCGTCTGGTTCACGACCCGGGTTTTCAGGTCCAGTGCGATTTGTGGTTCCCGCACGAGCCGTTGCCCGTGGGCGAGGGGCAGCACGATACTCCACCGGTGCTGGTGATGACGTCAGCGTTCTCGGGATTCATCCAGGCGAGGATGCTGCCCTCCCGGACGACCCCTGATTTGCTGGGCGGAATGTGGGCTCTGCTTCAGGATGCGCAGGCGGTTCCGTCACGGCTGTTGTGGGACAACGAATCCGGCATCGGACGTCGCCGGCCCACGGAACCGGTGGCCGCGTTCGCCGGGTCGTTGGGGTTGGAGATTAAGTTGCTTCCGCCGCGGGACCCGGAGTCCAAGGGCATGGTGGAGCGGATGAACAGGTTCTTCCGGCAGCGTTTCATGCCGGGCCGGCACTTCGTCTCGCCAGCGGATTTCAACGGCCAGTTAGATGAGTGGTTACCGACGGCTAATCACCGGTATTCACGTTCCCGTCACGGCCGCCCCGATGAGCTGATCATCTTGGACCGGCAGAAGATGCGCCCACTGCCGCCGGTGACCCCGGGTACGGTGTTCCGCAACACGGTGCGTCTGCCACGGGATTACTACGTGCGGGTGTTTTCCAACGACTACTCCGTTGACCCCTCGTTTATTGGGCGGATCGTTGATGTCATCGCCGATCTGGACACGGTCACGGTCACCCATGAGGGGGCCGTCATCGCCACGCACGTCCGGATATGGGCGCGGCATCTGGTGATCACCGATCCTGTCCACGTGGCCCGGGCCGCGGTGATGCGCCGGGACTTCCACGCCCAACGAGCCCACCGACCCGACATGGTGGAAGCCGGGGTGGTGGAGTCCGTTCAGGTGCGCGATCTCGGCGTCTATGACGAGATCTTCGGCATTGACCACTGCCAGCAGCCAGCCCTGCTGGAGGTGGCTTCATGACTGGGACGCCAGCCCAGATCGAGTATTACGCCCGGACGTTGCGCGCCCCGCGGATCAGTGACGGATTCCGCCGGCTCGGGGACCAGGCCCGGGACGCCGGGTGGTCTCACGAGGAATACCTCGCCGCGGTCCTCTCCCGTGAAGTCTCCGAACGCGAAGCTTCTGGCGCGGCGACCCGGATCAAAGCCGCCAGGTTCCCCGCGCATAAAAGCCTCGAGGAGTTCAACTTCGATCACCAGCCCTCCGCGGACCGGAACCTGATCGCTCACCTGGGCGCCGGCGTATTCCTCTCCGAGGCCAAGAATGTGGTCCTGCTCGGCCCGCCGGGGACCGGGAAAACCCACCTCGCGGTCGGTATCGGGATCAAAGCAGCCAAGGCAGGACACCGGGTCCTCTTCGACTCCGCGACCGGCTGGGTCGCCCGCCTGCAGGAAGCTCATTCCCGCGGGAAACTAGCCCAGGAACTGGTCAGGCTACGCCGCTACAGCCTCCTGATCATCGACGAAGTAGGTTACATCCCGTTCGACCAAGACGCCGCGAACCTGTTCTTCCAACTCGTCTCCAGCCGCTACGAACACGCCTCTCTGATCCTGACCTCGAACCTGCCCTTCGCCCGCTGGGGTGATGTCTTCGGAGACTTGACCATCGCCTCAGCCATGATCGACCGGATCGTTCACCACGCCGACGTCATCAGCCTCAAAGGCAACAGCTACCGGCTCAAAGAACACCAGCCAACAACCAGTACGGCACAATAGAACGAACAACCAGTGGCCCTGTTTTCAAATGGCACTAATGGCCCTGTTTTGGGTTGGCGTTAACAG
>NZ_JBTNDE010000049.1:0-1557 GCF_054511155.1 Arthrobacter glycogeni
GTGGTCGCGGTGGTAGTGGTTTTGGCGGGGTTTTCGGGCCGGGTCGATGTATGGGGGTGGGATGAACCACGGGACCCGGTCTTTGACCTCGATCGCCCATTCGTTCTGGTGCAGCAAATGATGGTGCCGGGTGCAAAGGAGTACCCCGTTATCGGTGGTGGTTGGGCCGCCTCTGCTGAAGGGAAAGATGTGGTGGGCATCGGTCCACGGTGAGGGGATCATGCAATCCGGGAAAGCACACCCACCATCGCGGGCCGTCAACGCTTTGCGCAAGGTGGGAGGAAACAGTCGGCGAGGCCGTCCGACATCGAGGATCTGGCCTCGGCTTCCCAATACCACCGGAAGAATATCCGCGTCACAAGCGATCCGGCGAATCGATCGGGCACTAAGTAACCCACCAAACGCGGCCGTGCCGGCCCGACCCACATCGGCGACCAACTCCTTGTAATCGATCGTGACCAACACCTGGGGCCTCAAACCGCCGGCAGCCGGCAGCTCTTTGGTGGACAAAGCGATCCGGCACGCCCCGACCAGGCCATCGAGTAACTGCTGAGCCCACGTCGACCGATCAAAATCACCACCCGAATCGGCGACTGGCACCTCAATCACCGAATTCGCCTGGCCAGCCGAAGCCCCCTGGCCGGGCGAAGCCCCCCAGGCAGTGGACGTGACCGGGGTAGTGGATGTGGTCTGGTTAGTGGATGTGTTCTGGGCGGTCACCACGGTGGGCTGGTGGGCGTCTCCGAGGTTTTCGGCTTCGGATGCTGAGAGTCCGGCCCGGGCCCGTGGATTGGTGGCCGAGTACATTACCGTCACCAAATCCTCGAACTGCTCATCGGTGGCAAGAATCTCGATAAACCGCAGCCCATGGCGCTTGCCTCGCAGGAAAACTCCCTGCCGGGCCCGAAGGGCTTCCTCGGATGGCTCCTGACCATCAGGATCCAGTGTGTCCTCCCACCGCCTGATCACCGCCCGGAGCACATCCACATCCGACTCCGCCGCCTGACGGGTCAGATTCGCTTCCATCGTCTCCACCTGCTCAGCCGACGCCACAGGTCGCACCCGATCCAGGGCCGCACTGATCAACGTGGCCGCCAGGCTACTTACCGCTGATCGGGCGACCGCCGCCCCCAGATGCCCTAACCTGGGTGCGACCGGCTGACCATTGAGTTGCACCGACGGTAACACCTGAGCCGATAAGCGGATCCTCCGCTTCGCCTCACTCTTACTGACCCGCAACGTATTCCGCAGATACTCAGCATTATCCCGACACCCCGTCCGATTCAAAGCCCCACCCACCGACCCGCCGTTCACCAATCCACCATTCACCAATCCGCCGTTCACCAATCCACCGTTCACCGGATCCCCGCCCGCCGGATCCCTGTCAGCGGTTTCGCTGTTAGTACCGGCAAGGTTCAACCGCTGATCGGACTCACCGACCACCGCCACATTCTGATACTCCACCGCATGCGCGGCGATCAACTGTAGCTGCTCAGCGGTCCTCGCGACCTGCTCGATAGCAACCGCAATCTCAGCGAGCTCACGGGTCGGCATCAA
>NZ_JBTNDE010000005.1:0-191668 GCF_054511155.1 Arthrobacter glycogeni
GGCCCTCTACTGGAGCCGGAGTCCGGGCCGGATTCGGGAGGGTATCCCTTTCCGGTAGGAGAAGCTGTACTGCTTTTCATACCTTCATTCCATCATCGGGCACTGACAAAACAAGGTCCGCAGGAAGGCACCCGGAAAAGAATTTTGAACTATTTTTCGCGGCCCGGTCACAGCCCACAGGGGGCGTGCACGAAACCCCACAACCCACCCACCGAGGCGTCAGATCGGGCGACTCACAAGATCACCCACCAGACCTCACGGTTCTGCGAAAGGGAAGGGGCTGGGGAGTTCGGGGTCAGCAAACAGGGGTCTGCACCGGCTAGCGTCGGCCACGCCCGCCCGCACCGGGCTTTCGACCGCGCGGGGTTTGTTTCTTGCCGCCTGCTGACGATCGCTTGGTCCCGCCAGCCTTCTGGCCGGGCTTCGCGGACCCTGCCGAAGGTTGCTTCTTGACCGCTGCTTTCAGCGCCTTCTTTTCCTTCTTTGCCGGTTCCCTGGCCGAAGGCTGCCGTGAACTATGCTCGGTGCGCCCCCTGACAATGCCAATGAATTCCTCGATGTCTTCGGAAAGATTGTCGGCCAACCAGGTTACGGCGATGGTGGTGGCTGGTACATCCAGCACCGGACGATAGATTGCGTCCCTGCGGGTGTAGAGGCGGGCAATCGACATGGGCACAATCACCACGCCGGCGCCCGTCGCCGCCAGTTCGATGGCACCCTTCTCCCCACCGTTCGCGCCGACCTCAAGCAGGTTCTCCTCGGCCAGTTCAGCGAATGGCACCTCATCAAACAGCGACAGTTCGTGGTCCTTGCCCGCTACCACCACTGGCTGTTCCTCGTAGAGCGGGATGACGCTGAGACCCTCGCGCTCCACCGGTAGGCGGACAAAACCAAGGTCTACAGTGCCGTCACGGAGGGCAAGCTCCTGGCTGGCAACTTCGTACTCGACGGTCTCCAGCGGTTTAGCCGGATGCCTCTCGCGCCACCTGCTGACCCATTTGCCGGGGGTCACACCTGGGACAAAACCGACGGTGAGGACGCTGGGCTGGGGCTCGGACACCTGATCACACTAACCCACGAGCGCGTCCGCCGGACCCCTACCTCGGCCGATTGGACAGGAGGTTCAGTAGCTGGCGGGAGAATCGCCGTCGGACACGGGAACGAACTGAGCTGCCAGGGCCTCCGAACCCCGCGCCAACAGCGCGACGTCGGCACCCACCAGAATGAAACTGGCACCACGATCCAGATAGTGGCGTGCAGTATCGGGGTTGAAGGCGTTCACTCCAGCCGGTTTCCCAGCCTTCTGAGCCGCCGAAAGACAGTGCTCGACGGCGGCCCGCACGCGGGGATGTTCCTGCTGCCCGAGCACCCCCA
Source organism: Arthrobacter glycogeni (assembly GCF_054511155.1). Lineage (NCBI taxonomy): Bacteria > Bacillati > Actinomycetota > Actinomycetes > Micrococcales > Micrococcaceae > Arthrobacter > Arthrobacter glycogeni. The sequence goes on from NZ_JBTNDE010000005.1 coordinate 1,375, forward strand.
GGGAAGCAGCAAGGTCGGCAGGGCCCACGAAGATCGCGTCAACACCGTCGACGGCCAGGACAGCCTCGACGGCATCGACGGCGGCAACCGACTCGACCTGCACCGTCACGCTGATGGTTTCGCCGGCGCGGGAAAGATAGTCGGGGACACGGTTCCACCGGGCTCCGCGGGCCAGCGCCGAGCCGACGCCGCGGACCCCCTCCGGTGGGTACCGGGTGGCTGTCACGGCGGCTTCAGCGTCAGCCACCGAATGAACCATCGGGATCAAGAGGTTCTGCACCCCGAGGTCAAGGTACTGCTTGATCAGTACGGTGTCGTTCACTGGCGGACGGACCATCGCGTGGACCGGGTAGCCGTGCACGGCCTGGAGTTGAGCAAGGATGGATTCGAGCCCGTTCGGGCTGTGCTCGGCGTCGATGAGGAGCCAGTCCAGGCCGGCCCCGGCGCAGAGCTCGGCGATCAGCGGACTTCCCGAGCACACCCACATGCCCGCCAACGGGCGATCCGCCCCTGCGAGCGCTTCACGAAACGTGGTCTCTAGCGGAAGTGGCATGTTACAGCTCCCAGCGGTCCGTAGTCGGCGTGGATGGTGTCGCCCTTCTGAACCCACAGTGGTCGCGTGAAGGAGCCAGCAAGGATAATGTCCCCGGCCTTCAGGCTATCGCCATGGGCGGCAATCTTGTTGGCCAGCCAGCGGACGCCGGCAGCCGGGTGGTCGAGCACCCCTGCGGCGACGCCGGTCTCCTCGACTGTCTGGTTCTTATAGAGGATGGCGGCGATCCAGCGGAGATCGACGGCGTCGGGCTTCACCGGGCGGCCGCCCACCACCATGGCCCCCATCGCCGCGTTGTCCGAGATGGTGTCCACAATGGTCCTGCCCTCCATCTCGATCCGGGAATCGAGGATCTCCAGGGCCGGAACCACGTAGTCGGTGGCGTTCAGGACGTCGAAGATGGTGCAGCCAGGACCGGACAGATCAGTCTTCAGCACAAACGCCAGCTCCACCTCGACCCGCGGATGGGTGTATCGGTCCCAGTCCACCGAGCAACCGGTGTCCAGCACCATGTCATCGAAAATGGCCCCGTAGTCCGGTTCGGTGATGCCGGTGGCGGCCTGCATGGCCCTGGAGGTGAGGCCAATCTTGCGTCCCACCAGCCTGCGTCCGGCAGCTTCGTTGCGCTGGCGCCACAGCTGCTGGACGGCGTAGGCGTCGTCGACCGTCATGTCGGGATACCGGGCAGTGAGGCGCGGAATCGGGGTGCGGCTGCGGCCGGCCTTCACCAGTTCATCGGCGATAGCTTCAATGGTTGTGGCGTCAAGCATGGCTACAGCTGCGCTCCCAGCTTGAATCCCTGGGCAATACTATCGCCCTCCTGGCGGGTGTAGGAGAAGCCGTCGGCGCCCACCGTCACCGCCATCTCGCTTTTTTCCTCACGGACGACGACGGGCTGAGGATTGCCGTCGAGGTCAAGCACCAGTGAGGCTTCGCTGTACCAGGACGGGACGACGGCGTTGCCCCACCAGTCGCGGCGCTGATTGTCGTGGACGTCCCAGGTGACAGTGGGATTGTCCGGGTCACCCGTGTAGTAATCCTGGGTGTAGATCTCGATCCGATGCCCGTCGGGGTCCAGAATGTACAGGTAGAAAGCGTTGGAGACGCCGTGCCGCCCGGGGCCGCGTTCAATCCGGTCGGAGATGCGCAGAGCGCCCATCTTGTCGCAGATCTGGATGATGTTGTGCTTCTCGTGGGTGGCAAACGCGACGTGATGCATCCGCGGACCGTTGCCACCGGTCAGGGCCGTGTCATGCACCGTCTGCTTGCGGTGCATCCAGACCGCGTAACTCACGCCGTCGGAATCCTGGATGTCCTCCGAAACCCGGAAGCCCAGGTCCTCAAGGTATTTGCGTCCGCGCGGCACATCGGGAGTGACCTGGTTGAAATGGTCAAGGCGCACCAGTTCCCCAGCGGAGTAGAGGTCGTAGCGTTGAGTGAGGCGTTCAACGTGCTCAACCTCGTAGAAAAACTCATAGGGGAAGCCCAACGGGTCCTCCACCCGGACAGAATCGCCGACGCCCTTCGTGAACCCGTCTTTGCGCCGCTCGGTACGGCAGCCCAGCTCCGTGTAATACGCCTCGGCGGCATCCACCTCGGCCGGAGACTTCACCCGGTAGGCGAAGGCGGCGACGGCAGCCACGGGACCCTGGCGCAGCACCAGGTTGTGGTGAATAAACTCCTCCAGCGACCGCAGGTAAATGGTGCCGTCGTCTTCCTCGGTCACGTGCAGGCCAAGGATGTCGACATAAAACTCCCGCGACCTCACGAGGTCAGTGACAACAATTTCCATGTAGGCGCACCGGACAATGTCCGGTGCCGGGACGCTGGGAGTGGGGACAAAGTTGGTCATGATGGTCTCTCTTCGTTGAGCAAGACGAAAGGTAGCAGGGCTTTTAGAGGTTATGCGCGGTGGAAGTGTCGCCGAACTTTGGGGTGTGGACGGCGCCGAGGCTGATGTGGACTGCCTGCTGGTCGGTATAGAAGTCGATTGAACGGTAACCGCCCTCGTGGCCCAGACCCGACGCCTTCACCCCTCCGAACGGGGTGCGGAGGTCACGCACGTTGTGGCTGTTCAACCACACCATGCCGGCCTCCATGTTCTGGGAAAAGGTGTGGGCCCGGGTCAGGTTTTGCGTCCAGATGTAGGCGGCGAGCCCGTATTTAGTGTTGTTGGCGAGCGCGAGCGCTTCGTCGTCGTTCTCAAACGGGGTGATGGCGACGACGGGTCCGAAGATTTCTTCCTGGAAGATTCGCGCTTCCGGGGCGACATCGGCGAACACCGTCGGCGCAATGTAGTTGCCCTCGGGGAGATGTGGCGGACGGCCACCACCGGCCAGCAACCGGCCCTCCGACTTCCCGAGCTCGACGTAGGAGGCGACCTTCTCATAGTGCTCGGGGTGGACCAGGGCGCCCACCTCGGTCCTGGGGTCATGGGGGTCGCCGACGACGATGGCCCTCGCCCTCGCAGCGTACCTTTCGCAGAACTCGTCGTAGATGCCGCGTTCCACCAGGATGCGGGAGCCTGCGGTGCAGCGTTCACCGTTGAGCGAGAAGACACCGAAGAGAGCCGAATCAAGAGCAGCGTCGAGGTCCGCGTCGGCGAAGATGACACACGGCGACTTCCCGCCAAGTTCCATGGACAGGCCCTTGAGGTGTGTCGCCGCGTTCCGGAAAATAGTCTGACCCGTGGTGGTCTCGCCGGTGAAGGAGATCAGCGGAACATCGGCGTGTTTGACCAGCGCGTCCCCCGCCTCCTCGCCGAGCCCGTTGACCAGGTTGAATACGCCGTCGGGCAGCCCGGCGTCCTTGAAGATCTGGGCCCACAGGGACGCTGAAAGTGGTGTGAACTCGGCGGGTTTGAGGACCACGGTGTTGCCGGTGGCCAGGGCCGGGGCGAGTTTCCAGGATTCGAGCATGAAGGGGGTGTTCCAGGGTGTGATCAACCCGGCGACGCCGATGGGCTTCCGGTTCACGTAGTTGATCTGGGAGCCCGGCACCTTCATGGCGTCGTCGAACTGGGCCACGATGAGATCCGCGAAGAAGCGGAAGTTCTCGGCGGCCCGCAGGGCCTGGCCCTTGGCCTGGGTAATGGGCAGGCCAGTGTCGAAACTTTCGAGATCGGCGAGGCGCGATTCCTGCGCCTCGACGGCGTCGGCGATCCTGTTGAGGACCCGCGCGCGTTCCCGTGGTTTCATCCGCGGCCAGGGGCCATGACTGAACGCCGTGCGCGCGGCGGCCACGGCGAGGTCGATGTCCTCCCGTTGCCCTGCGGCTGCGGTGGCGTAGGTGGTGTTGGATACCGGATCCAGCACGTCGAAGGTCGCGCCGCCCACCGAATCGACGAATACCCCGTTGATGTAGTGCTGGATGTGGGTAGGCAGGTTCTCGGGGACGTAGTAGCTGATTTTAGGGACAGTGGACGTCATTGGTTCTCTTCCTGAGTGCTGTGCGGAACTGATTCGGCGGAAACTGGCGTTTGGGCCAGGTAAGCGTTGAGGGTTCCCGTCCGGTGCCGACGCGCCGCACCCTCGATCGTCTCGGCGTCGGCGCCCGATTCGATAAGGCGCAGGAGGGCATCATGTTCCAGGACCGACTCCCTGGCACGTGCCGGGACAAACCTGAAGGTCGAGGACCGCAACGTGGCCAGCCGGTCCCAGCCCCGGTGCACCAGGTCAAGAATGTGCGGGTTGGGGCAGTGCTCAAACAGTATGCTGTGGAACTCCTGGTTCAGTGCCGTAAACCGGACCGGATCGAAATGGGCAAGGCAGTCGCGCATCTGGGTATTCACCGCGCGGGCGCGGGCAATCGCCACCGAATCGATCGACGGCGCAGACAGTGCGGTCGCGGCACCCTCAATGATGCTCAGGGTCTGCATGGTGTAGAGGTACTCGGTCGGGTCGATCCCGGAGACGGTGGCACCGACATTGCGTTCGAACGTCACCAACCCTTCGGCCTCAAGCCGCCGGATTGCCTCCCGGACCGGAACCACACTGACCCCAAGGTCCCCGGCGATCTTCGCCAGCACCAGACGATAGCCAGGCGTGACGGAACCTTCGATGATGCGCGCCTTGATCGCAGTGTAGGCCCGCTCGGACTTGCTTTCCGGCGTGACCTCGCCACCCTGCATCAGGGGCGACGCTACGACGACGGCGTCAGTCACGTGTTGCTCCCGCGGCAACCCACTGCACGTACTTGGCCTTCCAATCGGCGTTCATCGGGTATAGCCCGTCGACGCCGTTTCCCTGTTTGACCATCTCGAAAATGAAGGTCTCCTCCTGCTCCTGCAGGATGCAATCGTCGACGAGCTCCTCGGCAAGACCCGGCGGAATCACGAGGATGCCATCCGAATCGGCCACGATGATGTCACCGGGTTGGACTGTCGTCCCGCCGCACGCGATGGTGATGTCCGTGTCCCACGGGACGTGTCGCCGGCCCAGCACCGCAGGGTGCGGGTTGGCGAAGTAGGTGGGCATGTCGAGGTCGGCCACCGCTGAGTAGTCGCGCACCCCGCCGTCGGTGATGATGGCCGCCGCCCCCCGCACCTGGGCGCGCATGGCCAGGATGTCCCCCACTGTTCCGGTGCCCTTTTCGCCGCGCGCCTCCATGACGAGGATTTCGCCGTCGTTCACCGAGTCAATGGCGCGCTTCTGGGCGTTGAACCCGCCACCATGTGATGCGAAAAGGTCCTCCCGGTTGGGAACGAAACGCAGTGTGCGGGCCAGTCCCACCACGCGGCGCTCCGGGCGGGTGGCCTGAAGCCCGTCAATGCTCACGTTATTCAGGCCACGCTTCCGTAACTGGGAGGACAGGGTGGCGGTCGCAACACTCTCGAGCTTTTTCTTCAGTTCCGGCGGCAAAGCGTGACCGAGCGGTTCCAACCCGGCCGCCTCCCGCGATCCGTAGGCTTCCTCGCGCTGGGTGTCATCGGTTTCGGGCCGGGCACCAAAGTCGGCGAACGGCGTCGTTCCCTCGACCACCCGGGTGCTCAACCGGCCGCTGCTGTGGGTGCCCCCGGTGACCTCAATGTCGATCGTGTCCCCGGGGTGGGCCACCGACGCGCCCGCCGGGGTGCCGGTCAGGATGATGTCGCCTTCCTCAAGGGTGAGGAGCTGGGTCAGGTCGGCGACCAGCTGGGGGAAAGGAAACAGGAGCTCTTCGGTGGTGTCATCCTGCATGAGGGTGCCGTTATGCCAGGTGCGCACCCGCAGCGCGGCGGGGTCCACCTCGCCAGCGGGAATCAGGCGCGGACCGAGGGGAGTGAAGCCATCGCCCCCCTTGGAGCGGACGTTCGACCCCTTGTCGGCGTACCGAAGGTCGTAAACCCCCAAATCGTTGCTCGCCGTCACCCAGGCGACATGGCTCCAGGCGTCGTCGAGCGCAACCCTGCGTGCCGTCGTGCCGATAATCAGGGCGATTTCGCCCTCAAACCCGAGCAATTCACACCCTAGCGGCCGCTCGACGGTGCCTGGAGCATCAATTGATCCGAGCGCGAGCGACGTCGACGGCTTCAGGAAGTAGGACGGCTTCAGTGGCGTGCGACCGCGCTGGGCAGCGCGGCTTGGGTAGTTGATGTGGACTGCAACAACCTTGCGGGTGCGGGCCAGCAGTTCAGCGCTCACCGTCTGAGTCTGGGACTGAAGGCTCATACCGCGTTTCTCCTCATCGTTCTGCAGAGCTGTGCTGCGCGCACGCTCCGCAACTCCATCAGTACTTAATGTATGAAATCGTATACGATCAACTATCATCCGTGGCGAGGGGCACGTCAACCCTTCCCTGTGGGGCTGGGATCGTTGTGTCCTGCGTCAGGCCCGTCGTACAGTTCGAGGAACGTCATTCGATTATCGGAGGACCTGTTCGCATAGAGAACAGATTTTGCTGGCCGTCGAGCTTTCACAACGAAGTGAGTGAGGAAAACCGTGCATTTTCACCATCACGGCTACGTTTCAGGTGACCCGCGGGTTCAGGCCGTTGCCGGCGTCGGCGTCAATCGTCCCGACGACCTTCCCGATGAGGTCGACGTGCTGATCATCGGCAGCGGTCCGGCTGGAATGCTCGCGGCTGCCCAGTTGTCCCAATTCCCGAGTATCACTACCCGCATAGTTGAGCGGCGGCCCGACCGACTCGCGATCGGGCAGGCCGACGGCATCCAGGCACGCAGTGTTGAGACCTTTCAGGCGTTCGGATTTGCTGAACGGATCATCGCAGAGGCATATCGGATCACCGAGATGGCGTTCTGGAAGCCCAACCCGGCGGACCCGTCACGCATCATCAGGACCGCCCGACCGCTCGACGACCCGGCCGGCGTCAGCGAATTCCCGCATCTCATCGTCAACCAGGCACGGGTCCTCGACTACTTCGCCGAGGTCATGGCGCACTCCCCCACCCGCATGAAACCTGACTACGGCCTGGAGTTCACCGGCCTGGAAGTCTCCAGCGAGGGCGAATACCCCGTCGCCGTCACGCTCACCCACACCACCGGACCGCTCGAAGGCACGCAACGGTCAGTACGGGCGAGATACGTGATCGGCGCAGACGGTGCCCGCAGCAAAGTGCGGACCGCCATCGGCTGCACGCTCGCCGGAGAAGCGGCGAATCACGCCTGGGGTGTCATGGATGTGCTCGCCACGACTGACTTCCCCGACATCAGGTTGAAGTGCGCCATCCAGTCAGGCGCTGGAGGGAGCATCCTCCTCATTCCCCGGGAAGGTGGCCATCTCTTCCGCATGTATGTGGATCTTGGCGACGTCGACACCCACACCACGGGCGAAATCCGCAGCACCACAGTCGAACAGATCATCGCGAAAGCCAACGCCATCCTTCACCCCTACACGCTGAACGTCCGGAACGTCGCCTGGCATAGCGTCTATGAGGTAGGCCACCGCCTGACTGACCGGTTCGACGACGTCCGCCCCGAGGAGCTCGGCACCCGCAGCCCCCGGGTCTTCATCACCGGGGACGCCTGCCACACGCACAGCGCAAAAGCCGGCCAGGGAATGAACGTCTCCATGCAGGACGGGTTCAACATCGCCTGGAAGCTGGGGCACGTCCTGGAGGGCCGCAGCCCTGACAGTCTGTTGTCGACCTATTCCGCCGAGCGGCAGGTCGTAGCGAAGAACCTGATCGACTTCGACAGGCAGTGGTCCTCCCTGATGGCCAAGAAACCCGAGGAATTTGAGGATCCGACTGAACTGGAGAACTTTTATACCAGCACCATGGAGTTTCCGGCCGGATTCATGACCGAGTACACGCCCTCCATGATTGTCGGCGAGGCAACTCACCAGGAGCTCGCCGCCGGGTTCCCTATCGGCAAACGTTTCAAGTCAGCGCCAGTAGTGCGCGTCTGCGATACCAACCCGCTTCAGCTTGGCCACCAGGCGACGGCCGACGGGCGGTGGCGGATCTATGTCTTCGCCGATGCGGCCCTTCCGGGCACTCAGTCGAAGGCCGCCACTTTGGCCAACTGGTTGGAATCCTCGCCGGATTCTCCTCTCATGGTGACCCCCGGGGGCGCGGACCAGGACGCGTGGTTCGACGTCAAAGTGATCTACCAGCAGGACCACCGGAGCCTCGACATCAACGCCGTGCCGGCGGTGTTCAAACCCCGGGTGGGGCCGTTCAAACTGGACTACCTGGAAAAGGTATTCGGTGTCGACCCCGACCAGGACATTTACGAACTGCGCGGGCTGGACCGGGAGGGCGTCGTCGTCGTCGTCCGTCCGGACCAGTACGTGGCCCACGTGCTACCGCTCACAGCGACGACCGAGCTTGCCGCCTTCTTCGCACGAATGCGAACCCAGGGCGGGTCGGAGGCGGCGGGGGGAGCTAGGGTTGAGGAATGACCCCCGCGAAAAGCCCCCAGACCATGAAGCCCGCTACAGCGGCAAAGAAACTGGGAATCTACCTGCCAGCCGCTCCACAGGAGTTCCAGGACACTGACGTCACCCGCGCCGAGTTCAACGAACTGCAGCAGAATCCTCCTGAGTGGCTCGCTGAACTTCGCCGCAGCGGGCCCCATCCCCGCCCCGTAGTGGCGCAGAAGCTCGGTATCTCCATCAGCGGTCTTGCCCGTGGGGGAGTCACTGAACCGCTCTCCACCACTGACATCACTGCCCTTTTGCAGGAGCCGCCAGCGTGGCTGGTCGCTGAACGCTCAACCCATGCAGCGGTCCGTAAACAGGACCTGATCACCAAAAATCTTCATGCGGAGAAATCCGCCCAGTAGATCTCGTTCCTCATTCCGTGTCGACTTTTCACGGAAATGAAGCATACTTACTTTTATGCTGCTTGCGCAACCGCTCACCATTGCCGTCATGGCACACCTGCACCATCCGATAGCCAGCCCCTATCCCGGCGGGCTGGAGATGCATACCGCCCTGCTGACCGAAGAGCTGACAGCTCGAGGCCATTCAGTGACCTTGTTCGCCAAGGACGGCAGTCGGGGGCCGGGCACAGTGGTGCCCGTCCTGAACGCCGGATTCACCTTCACCAAGTATCTTGACGGCCCTGATCGCGATGCTCAGACGCACCTCCTCGACAATGCGCAGCGTCTGACTCTCGCCCGAGTCAACGAGGGCGAGTTCGACGTCGTCATCAATAACTCGCTCAGCCCACTGCCGCATGCCGATCCGCCGCGCCAGCCCATGCTGACCATCCTTCACACCCCACCACTCCCACGGGTGACCGACGTCTTTGACGCGGCTGGCTACACCCCCACCCCGCGGCAAAAGTTTGTCAGCGTGTCGGCGGCCAACGCGCTGCAGTGGAGAACCCACCTGCGGAACATCAACGTGGTTCACAACGGAATCCGCCTCGAAGAATGGCGCACTGCAGGTCTGGCCCGACGACGGCCCAACACGGCTGTCTGGTCCGGCCGGATCACCCCCGAGAAGGGCCTGCACGTGGCAATCGAAGCTGCTGCCCTCGCCGGGATGCGCATCCGTTTTGCTGGTCCCATCAGCGATCAGGATTATTTCGACCGGACCATCGCTCCGCTGCTCAGCGAATCGGTACAACATGTTGGCCACCTCGACCACGGCCAGCTGGCGTCGTTCCTCAGCTCGGGTGCCGTGTTCATCTCCTCACCGTTATGGGCAGAACCCTTCGGACTGAGCACCGTCGAAGCGATGGCCTGCGGTACACCGGTGGCTGCTCTGCCCTGCGGCGCGATGGCCGAAATTATTGACGAGCGGGCCGGGGTGGTCGCCAGGGGGTTCGCGGCAGCCGACCTGGCGGTGGCCATCGAACAAGCCCGCCACGCAGATAGCGTGGAGGTACGGGCCTCCGCGTCGCGGTTCGCCGCCGAGGTGATGATCACCAGCTACGAAAAGCATCTCGGGGAGTTGGTGGGCCAGGGCCTGCTGACCGATGCCGAGATACTGGCGTCCTAGGGTACCGATGGCCCTCCCCCGCGTTGCCTATTACACCCATCATCACGGATCCGGACACCTGCGCCACGCCTTGGCTATCGCACGGTTGCAGGTAGTCGATCTCCTGGTCACCGGCTCCACCGAACCGCCAGGACTGAGCGGCATCCCGCACACCCGCTTTGCCCAGCTCGCCGCTGATATCCGGCCCAACGGCGAGCCCTACCCGGTGCCCCCTGAACCGTTTCTGCACTACGCACCCACCACCTCAACTATCAGGGACCGGTTTTCCCAGCTGCATGCTGCCTGGCAGGACTTCGATCCCCAGGTGGTGATCATCGACGTCTCCGCCGAGGCCGCAGTCTTCGCCCGGCTCTGCGGATATCCGGTCCTTTACCGGCGGATGCCCGGTGACCGTTCGGACGTGGCACATCAGAGCGCCTACGCTGCCGCCACCGGGCTGTTCGCCTACTATCCTCAAACCCTGGAGGATGCCACCTATCATGAGGCATACGGAGACCGGACGCAGTATCTGGGGATGCTCGAACCACCAGGTTCTGCCGCTGCCAGGACCGTCCCCGCTGGCGGGAAGGTCATTACCGTCCAGACCAGCCTCGGGGGCAGCGGGGTGAGCGTCACGGAGATCGCCAGAGCTGCACGATCATCCCCCGAATGGCAGTGGAATGTGGTGGGTCTCAGCTCCGGCAGCGCCAACCTGCCACCGAATGTGCGCCTGCTCGGCGTTGTCGGGGACCCGCGCCCGGAGTTGGCGGCGGCGGATCTCATCGTCACGTCCGCCGGATACCACGCCGTCGCGGCGGCGGCCGCTGCCAGCCGGCCCACCATCCTGGTGCCAGAGGCGCGGCCTTTCGGAGAGCAGACTGCCTTTGCCCGCGCTCTGAACAGGTCAGCCGGAATCCCGCTGGCTGAGATCTGGTCAGCTGCAGCGTGGCCGGAGCTCCTGCGCCAGGCTGTGGGATCTGATGCCGGAGCGCTGGGGGCGGCCCTGTTTGTCAGCCGCGACACCTTCAGCGACCGGTTTCTTGACCTGGTGTCCAGGGCCTCGGCGTCAGGTGCTTAGTACGGTGCATTCACCTGTGCCGCTGCAACCTCACCCGCGGTGGGCTGTCTAAGCACGTCAACCGTGTTGCCGTCGGCGGCCCAGGCGATGTACCCGGCGTCGGCGAAGGCAGTCAACCACCCGGTCATCGGCCACACCCCCCGTTTCCGGTAGAACACGAGGCTGTTGGCAACGATATCGGAGAAGTGCTGCAGCGGGGGGCGGGTGACCCCGTGATGCTGGTGAAACATCGTGGCGTTGGAGAACGAGAGTGTCACGCCACGGTCCCGGGCGGTGAAGGAAAAATCTGTGTCTTCCCCGCCATACCCGGTGAACGCCTCATCGAATCCGCCGATCCGTCCGAAATCGTCTGCCGTGACAGTAAAACCCAGGGACCAGAACAGCTCATAGCGGTCGGTGCGGGCAGGTGATGCGCCCGCCGCCGGCGCCAGCGACTTCCGCGCTCGGTGCGGGATCGAGGCGCGCATCAGCCCTGCATCGCCGTCGTGCCTGGGGAATCCTGCGGCACTCAGGTAGCGGGGCTGGGCCATGACAAGCCCCCCGGCGTCCGCCAGGTCCCGGTGTAGGGTTTCGCACAACGTGCTGGCCGGGATGCAGTCCACGTCCAGGAAGATGAGGGTGTCAGTCGAAGCTGCCGCGGCAGCCGCGTTGCGGGCGGCAGCAAGGTTGAGGGCGCCGGTTGCCGACGCTGGAAGGTGGACAATCCGCTGAGGAATCATTGAGACCAGTGGCGCGGGGTTTGGCTGGCCCATGTAGGCGACCACCAGCTCAGTGGGCTGCAGGGTTGAACGATTAAGACCCGCCACCAGATTGGCGAGGTGGTGGTCCCGGTTGGCGCTGAGTACGAGAACCGAGAACTGTGGGGTTGCGGGATCGGAGACTGCTGAGACCGTCATCAAGCGGCGGGCTCAATCAGCTGCGGCCCGTTATTGCGGACCGATCCGACGGCGTCTCCGACGACGCGGGGCACGAGTTGAGGTTCAGGAATGGCGTCGATCAGTGTCCGCACGTCAGCGCTACTGGTCATTCGTGGATTCAGCCATTCTGAGTAGAGATCCGGGGGGAGAATGAGCGGTGTTCGGTCGTGAATATGGCCGAGCGTGTCACTGGCTGTGGTGGTGATAATGGTGCAGCTGCGCAGCCATTTGTCTTGATGATCATCCGGAAGTGTTGGGTCTGGCCAGTATTCATACAGGGCTGCGAAGGCTAGCATGTCGTTGGTCTGGCCGTGAAGGTAGGTAGGTATTTTGCCATCCGGCCCCTTTTCCCACTCGTAATAGCCGTTGGCCATCACGATGCCCCGGCGACGTGAAGCAGCGGTGCGGAAGGAGGGTTTCTCAAGGATAGTTTCAGCCCTGGCGTTGATCAGGGGTGGGCCCTTCTTTGGGTCTTTCAGCCAGGACGGCACCAGCCCCCACCGGGCGGTGGTCAAGCGTCTGGCAGGATGACCACCGGTATCCTCCAGTCGCTCCAGCAGAAGCCGGACGGTGTCTGTGGGAGCAACATTGTAGGAGGGTTCCGGCAGCTCCTGATCAACAAAGTCAACGTCAAACAGGTCGATGAGGTCCTGGTCAGATCCCGCCACCACAAAACGTCCGCACATGAGGATAGGGTACTCCGAGGGACCTCCAAACCGTATGTTCAGGAGGTTTGAAGGGCCGAACAACCGATTGACTTAATCGAACATATATTCGAAAATTAAAGGGTGAGCGCACCAGCAACCAGCCCTGTGATGTCTCCGGGATACGCCCCGGATCAGGACATGCTGGTACCCGAAACCGCTGGTAAATCCCGCAGCGAATCAGGGCTGCAGGAGAAGATCAATCAGATGCAGGGCAGCCGGCTGGGCTCCCGGCGGTTGCCCACCATTCCCTCTCTCGGACGAATCCTCCCTGGCGGTGGTCTGATGGCTGGTGCCGCCTACTCGGTTGAAAACTCCACCACACTGGCGATGGCCTTGCTAGCTGGCCCATCAGGCTCTGGCGCCTGGTGCAGCGTCATCGGTATCCCCGACTTCAACGTTGAGGCGGCAGCAAACCTGGGTATTGATCTGGATCGCCTGATCCTCATTCCCCATCTGGATGGCCAATGGCTAGCAGTCACAGCAGCAATGGTGGACGTGGTGTCAGTCATTCTGACCAAGGCACCATCAACTATTACTGGTTCAGATGCGGCACGGCTCAGGGCACGGCTGCGGCAGCGCGGAGCAGCCTTGATCACCCTGGGTACCTGGCCGCAGAGCGAAGCCGTACTCAGCGTGTCAGAAAACAGGTGGGGAGGCTTGGGATCCGGGTCGGGACACCTCCAGACCCGTAGGTTGAAGGTCACCGCCACGGGACACACTGGCCGCTCCCGGAGCTCGGAACTCTCTCTGACCGAACTGCGGCAAAGCACGTGGGCCCAGTTCCCCGGTGTTGGTAGCGGTAATGAGAGACAGCCCTTTATTCCCCAGGTGGTGAACGCCTCATGAAGCTGCAGGCACCTCCTCAACCACCCCGGCAGAACGCCACCAGAATCATGATGCTCTGGATCCCAGATTGGCCGATTACCGCTGCCCTTCGTGAACTTGACGTTCCAGTCAATGCTCCCCTTGCGCTTATTGACAAGGGCAAGGTGTTCGCCTGTTCCCCTTCGGCGCGGGCCGAAGGAGTAAAACGTGGGTTAAGGGTCCGTGAAGCCCAGGCACGGTGCCCTGAACTCGTCGTCGAACGCTATGCTCCGGACCTCGATGTACGGGTCTTTGAACCAGTAGTCGCCGGTATTGAAAAGATCATGCCGGGGGTCCAGGTGGTACGCCCGGGGCTTTGCGCCATCCACGCCCAGGGACCCAGCAGGTACTACGGCGGCGAGGCTCCCGCAGGGTCGGTACTTCTCACCACGCTCGCTTCGTTTGGTCTGAACACCGCAAGGATTGGTGTCGCCGATTCACCGTTCGCAGCTGAGCATGCAGCCCGTGCCACAGAAGTTCTTGAGGGTGCTGAACAGGACCCCATCTGGGTTGTCCCACCCGGTGAATCACCACACTTCCTGAGCACGTTCCCCTTGGAGGTGCTTGGTGAACCCAAACTCGCAGTCCTGCTGCGACGGTTGGGAATCAGGACTCTAGGCGACTTTGCCGGATTGGATTCCGGTGACATCCGCAACCGGTTCGGCGTCGAGGGAGCCCTCGCGCACCGCAAAGCCAGCGGGCTCGACCACCGCACTGTCGTGGCCCGAAAGCCCCCACCTGAACTCGATGTCGTCGTCGACTTCGAACCGGCCCTGACTCGAATTGATGAACTTGCTTTCGCTTTCCGTACCGCTGCTGACCGCTTTGTTGACCGCCTTCGCGAGACCGGTTTCGTGTGTACCGCGGTGCGGGTGGTACTGCACTCCGAATCCGGCGAAGTGTCTGACCGGCTCTGGCGGCACCCTCGATGGTTTGATGCTGACGACGTCCTCGATCGCGTCAGGTGGCAGCTGCAAGGTGGCGGGCTGATTGAACACGGACTGCAATCAGGCATCACCCGGGTACAAACAATTCCTGACACTGTTGAGGATCTCGGCGACCACGCGGACGGGCTATGGGGCACCGGACCCGATGAAAGCATCCACCATGGGCTGGCCCGCGTGCAAAGCATGCTGGGCCACGGAGCAGTGCTCACTGCGATAGTTGCAGGGGGCAGGATGCTCAAGGACCGCAGGGTGTTCATCCCGTGGGGTGACTCATCAACCAGTCATCCGGCAACGGCAAAGTCCCAACAGGGCCAACCCTGGCCTGGACGGTTGCCGGGCCCAGCACCGGCCACCGTCTTCGACACTCCCCTTGAGGTGCTCGTTCAGGATGTTGCAGGGTGCACCGTTGACGTTGACACCCGAGGAATGCTTACCAGCACCCCCGTACGGTTCGCTGCACCAGGAACAACCACCGGCCAACGCACGGTGCAGCACTGGGCCGGGCCCTGGCCCATCAGTGAACGATGGTGGGATTCAGCAAGCCGCGTGCTCAACCGTTTCCAGCTCGTGGATAGCACAGGTGCAGCCTGGTTACTGCTGCTCGAGGATCACCGCTGGTGGGCTGAGGCCAGCTATGACTAGGGCTATGCCTGCGAGGAAACGGTGGGGTAGCCATGGGATGGAGTAATCCGCCCATCTCGTGGTCGGAGTTTGAGCGAACCCTCTCTGACCACAGTCGTCCTGGTGCGCCACCCGTGGGTGCTGACGGCGGGGACAGCCCTGCCTGGTCACCGAAACGCCAACCGTACCGGGCACCCGACGCAGAGCTTCCTGAGCCAACCGGCCCCCTGGTGCCCTATGCGGAACTTCACGTTCACTCAAACTTCAGCTTTCTCGACGGTGCGTCAAGTCCCGAACAATTAGTTGAGGAAGCCCACCGGCTGCGGCTGCATGGTCTGGCGTTGACCGATCATGACGGCCTCTACGGGGTGGTTCACCTTGCCGAAGCCGCCGAAAAATACCCACAGTTGAGCACTGTTTATGGCACTGAACTGTCCCTGGATCTGCAGAAACCCCAAAACGGTGAGCCCGATCCGGAAGGCAGCCACCTACTGGTCCTCGCCCGGGGCGCAGAGGGATACCGGAGGCTGGCTGGCGCCATCACCACTGCACAATTGGCCGAGGGCGCAGAGAAAGGGAAACCGCTGTACAGCCTTGATGGGTTGGCCGGGCGGGCGTCAGACAGTTGGATGATCCTCACCGGCTGTCGAAAAGGTACTGTCCGCCGAGCGCTGATGCGTGATGGCGAGAGGGGTGCCCGATCTGCCGTCGGGCACCTGGTTGAGCTGTTTGGGCAGGACAACGTTGCTGTTGAGCTCTCCGACCAGGGAAACCCGATGGACAGTGCTTTCAACGATGCGCTGGCTGCTGTGGCAGCCCGGCTGAGGCTTCCTGTGATCGCCACCAACAACGTGCACTATGCCTCACCCGCTCAGCACCAACTGGCCACGGCGCTGGCAGCCGTGCGTGCACGAAGGAGTCTCGATGAGATGAACGGTTGGTTGCCCGCTGCAGGAACTGCTCATCTACGCAGCGGAGCAGAAATGGCTGCTCGGTTTGCAGCTTATCCCGGTGCCATCGAACGAACAGTGGATCTTGCCGACGACCTTGCGTTCAGGCTGCGGAGCGTCAAGCCCGGGCTGCCTCATTTGACCCTCCCGGACGGGCATACCCAGATGAGCTACTTGCGGAAGCTGGTCTGGCAGGGTGCCGACAAGTTTTATCCAGGACGCAGTGATGTGGTGGAGCGGATCGAAAAGGAACTTGGAGTCATTGAGGACAAGAAGTTCCCCGGCTACTTCCTGATTGTTCACGACCTGGTGCACTTCGCCCGGAACCAGGGGATTCTCTGCCAGGGTCGTGGTTCGGCTGCCAACTCGGCTGTCTGCTACCTGCTGGAAATCACTGCTGTGGATTCGATTCTGTATAATCTGCCGTTTGAGCGTTTCCTTTCCAGCATGCGTGATGAGGAACCGGATATCGACGTCGATTTCGATTCCGACCGGCGGGAGGAAGTCATTCAATATGTGTACAACAAGTACGGCAGATTCAATGCCGCCCAGGTAGCCAACGTGATCACCTACCGGCCCAAATTTGCTGTCCGTGACATGGCCAAGGCTCTGGGCCACAGCCCGGGGCAGCAGGACGCCTGGTCCAAACAGATTGAACGGTGGGGTGGGCTC
Organism: Arthrobacter glycogeni; assembly: GCF_054511155.1. NCBI lineage: Bacteria > Bacillati > Actinomycetota > Actinomycetes > Micrococcales > Micrococcaceae > Arthrobacter > Arthrobacter glycogeni. Next base: position 18,052 of record NZ_JBTNDE010000005.1, read on the forward strand.
GTGTCCAGCGACGACCACGACATCCCTGAGGCGGTCGTTAACCTGGCTCAGAGTGTGCTGAAATTTCCGCGGCACCTTGGCATCCATTCAGGGGGGATGGTGCTCACGGATCGGCCTGTTGGCGAGGTTTGCCCGATTGAGCATGGACGGATGGAGAACCGGACCGTCCTGCAGTGGGACAAGGACGACTGTGCGTGGATGGGGTTGGTGAAGTTCGACCTGCTGGGGCTAGGAATCCTCGCCGCCATCCAGTACAACTTCGATCTGGCTGAGAAGCATTTTGGTGAAAAGTGGGATTTGCACAGCATTCCGAAGGAAGAGCAGGGCGTCTATGACATGCTCTGCTTCGCCGATTCCATCGGCGTGTTCCAGGTGGAGAGTCGTGCCCAGATGGGCATGTTGCCCCGCCTCCAGCCGCGAGAGTTTTATGACCTGGTGATTGAGGTGGCACTGGTACGGCCAGGGCCTATTCAGGGTGGGGCCGTCCACCCCTACATTAAACGGAAGTTGAAGGAGGAGGACGTCACCTACCTGCATCCCAAACTGGAACCCGTACTGGAACGAACCCTGGGGGTACCGCTCTTTCAGGAACAACTCATGCAGATGGCCATGGTGGTTGGTAACTGTTCGGGGGCCGACGCCGACCAGCTACGCAGGGCCATGGGGTCCAAACGAGGACTTGAACGCATTGATACCCTGCGGGACAAGCTGTATGCAGGGATGGCAGCCAATGGCATTACCGGTGAGACAGCTGATTCGATCTACCTCAAAATCCAGGCCTTCGCCAATTTCGGTTTTGCTGAGAGCCACTCCATCAGCTTCGCCCTCCTGGTGTATGTCAGTGCCTGGTTGAGATTGCACTATCCCGGGGCCTTCCTCGCTTCACTGTTGCGGGCTCAGCCGATGGGATTCTATTCTCCGCAGACCCTGGTGGCGGATGCCCGCCGGCATGGGGTGACAGTCCTTCGGCCGGATCTGCTGCAGTCGGGAGTGCATGCAGATCTTGAGCCCCTCGATGAACATACCGGTGCTGCTATCGGACCAGCCACAGGGATGGACGCCTGCTGTGATCATCATCAACCACCTGTTGGGCCTTTTGACCGAAAGATCCCTTTCGACTCGACGCTGCACCGGCGGGATGCCACCTTTGCTGTGCGGTTGGGCCTGGATAGCGTCCAGTCCATCGGGGCCAGGGTGGCAGAACAGATTGTCTCCGAGCGCCTTCGCAACGGTGTTTTTGCGGATATGGCTGACCTGGTACGGCGCACTGAACTCAACGCCGCCCAGCTTGAATCGCTGGCAGCGGCGGGAGCATTCGAGTCGATGGGGCTCACCGAGCGTGAAGCGCTCTGGAATGCCGGCCCCGCCGCGACCGAACGAGCTGGACAACTCAAGGGCACCACCGTGTATATCCAACCTCCGCTATTCCCTGACCTCACTGCTGCTGACCGGGTCGCCTCTGACCTCTGGTCCACCGGCATCACCCCCGATGATCATCCTGTACGGCACCTCAGATCAACCCTGACCAGGCGGGGTGTTCTGACTGCCGCGGATCTGGTGCAGGCTGAGTCAGGACGGAGGGTTGAAGTGGGCGGTGTGGTCACCCACCGGCAACGACCGGCCACTGCCAGCGGGATTACCTTCATGAACCTTGAGGATGAGACGGGACTGGTGAACGTGATCTGCTCGGTGGGAGTCTGGCAGCGCTACCGGCGCATCGCGCGGGAGGCAAGCGGTGTGCTGGTCCGTGGCATGCTGGAGCGATCTTCGGAGGGTGTGGTGAATATTGTGGCGGACAAGTTTGAAGTACTGAAGATGAAGGCAACGACCAAATCGCGGGACTTCCAGTAATCCCAGCCACGGATCCACAACAACAGCAACCAGGATTTCACTACCACACTCGCGACTTAACGAAGAAGACCCCCGGATAACCGGGGGTCTAAGCCGTGCGCGAGGGGGGATTTGAACCCCCACACCCTTTCGGATACTGGCACCTGAAGCCAGCGCGTCTGCCGTTCCGCCACTCGCGCGCAACCGCTCAGAATTTCTCCGTCAAACGTTCGAAAACCTCCGAGAACAGCAGAAATAAGCATAACGGAGCATCACTTGAATCACCTAAACGCTCTGCCCTCCCCGGCAGTCAGGGTTTGGGACGGGTACCCTGTCGCACCCGTCCTGATGCCGGAATTGTCATCTCCTGGTGGTTGATGCACGACGAGTGGTTAAGGCCTTTTCCAGAGGTCCCCAGTAGTATCGAACTGATCGTGTCGTACGTCGACCATGCCTTCGTGCACAACGAGGGCTATGAGCGGCTGTTCCGACCAACCAACCAGTCGATGGGTGAGGAGGCAGCAAATGGGCATTTTGGATAACGTTGAACGCGGATTGGAAAAGATTGTCCGAGGCGCCTTCTCGACCGGGTCGCGATCCCAGGTGCAACCTGTCGAGATAGCCAGTGCCCTGCGGAGGGAACTGGACAACAAAGCCATCACACTCACAGAGGGCCGCACCCTCGCGCCAAACGTCTTCACGGCCCGGCTGTCAGAGTCTGATTTCGTACTGGCCCAGGAATGGGGCGCGTCCCTCGCTGAAGAGTTGTGCGACGTCGTCATCAAGCACGTCAACAGTCAGGGCTACACCCTGCGGGGTGCTGTCAAAGTGTCATTCACTCGCGACACCAGCCTCAAAGCTGGGATTTTCGAGATTGATTCAGCGACCGAGAAGCAGGATGGCCCGCGACGACCAGCAACCCCCGACGCTCCCACCCGCCAGCCGACCAGGTTACAGCCCGTCCTTGACCTCGACGGCCAGCGCTACTCACTCAATGCCGGATCGATAATCCTTGGCCGCTCCTCAGAAGCAGATATTCTCGTCGATGACACGGGAGTCTCCCGGAAGCATCTGGAGATCCGCACCCAGGGTGGCACCACCCAGGCCGTCGACCTCGGCTCCACCAATGGCAGCTACGTCAACGGCCAGCGCGTTCAAGGAAAAACCGACCTGACTGACGGATCGATCATCACGATGGGCCGCACGCGCATGACCTTCCGACTCATCCCGGTCCCGAACGGTGGCCGCTAGGAATGAGTGAACTGAGTGAACTGACACTCGCTGTGCTCCGGTATGGCTTCCTGATCCTGATCTGGATTCTCGTGATCAGCGTAGTCAGCGCCCTACGACGGGATCTCGTGGTAGGCAGTCGAAACCGCCTCGGTACCCCCTCAGCGCGCCAGGCGCGAAAGCACCCCGAACTGGTCGAGGAGGTTTCACCCCGCGTGACAGCGCGCACCCTGGTCGTCACCGAGGGCCCCCTAGAAGGCACCACACTCGAACTTTCCTCGGGTCCCATCCTGCTGGGGCGGGCACAAGAGGCAACCCTGGTACTCGAAGATGACTACGCCTCCGGTCGTCACGCACGGTTGTTTCCCCAGGGGAGCCGCTGGTTCATTGAGGATCTCGGCTCCACCAACGGCACCTTCCTGGCGGGCAGCCAGCTAACCCGCGCTTTACCGGTTGATTTGGGTGTCCCTGTTCGGATCGGCAAGACGGTCATCGAATTGAGGTCATAGCGTTGGCCTACATCATGCGTTTCGCGGCACGCTCGGACGTCGGGATGGTCCGCGCCAAGAACGATGACTCCGCCTATGTTGGACGCTACCTTGCCGTCGTGGCCGACGGTATGGGCGGTCATGCGGGTGGCAACGTGGCGTCCGCCTCAACGGTGCTGGACCTGGTCCATCTGGACCGAAAGGATTACGACGGCGACGCAGCCAACCAGCTCGCTGACGAAATCCAGACTGCAAATTCCCTGCTGTCGGAGCTGGTGAGCGCCAACCCCCAGTTGGCCGGAATGGGCACCACAGTCACAGCACTCTTGCTCAACGGCGACCGGATCGAGTTCGCTCACATCGGTGACTCCCGGGCCTACCGGCTCAAAGATGACGTCTTCGAGCAGATCAGCGTCGATCACACCTTCGTGCAGCGGCTTATCGACGAGGGGCGTCTGAAACCCGAGGAAGCCGACGTCCACCCGCATAAGAACGTGCTGATGCGGGTACTCGGTGACGTTGACGCAAGCCCCGAACTGGATCTGCATTCCTTTGAGGTCACCGCCGGAGAGCGCTGGCTCCTGTGCTCGGATGGCCTCAACGCCGTCCTCGGGGATCCCCTCATCGCGCGAATCATGCGTGAGACGCCGGATCTTCGGGCCTGCGTAGATACCCTCATCGATCTGACTCTTGCTGGTGGGTCCCCCGACAACGTGACGATCGCAGTCGTCGAGATCGTCGAGGCGACGCCCGAGGATCTCCGGACCGCGGCACTCACCACCATCCCCCCTGCGAAGACTGCCGCGGGAGAAAAGGACGATGCAGAACCGCCCGAGGCAGCCCCGGGTTCAGCAATCCGCGCCAACGTGATCCGGCAGGATCTCTCCTCGCGGCCGCATGTGCTGGTTGGATCGGCCGCTCTGGCCACGGAAACCGGTCAGATTCCGATTGTCACGCAGCGCACCACCGAACGCCGCGCCGCGATGATGCTGACCCACAAGGCCGCAGTGGATGCAGAGCTGTTCGATGACGACGGTGAACCCACTAGGGGCCGTAAACGCTGGCTCGTCCCGTCCTTTCTGGGACTGATGGCCCTGATTCTGGTAGCCGTCCTGTGGTTCGGGTACGCCTGGACGCAGACCCGCTATTACGTCGCCGCCTACGACGACAACGTGGCGATCTTCAACGGGGTATCCCAGACGATCGGGCCCGTGAAGCTCAGCCACCTCGACCAGGAGACTGACATTCCGGTATCCAACCTCCCTGAATACCAGCGTGCCCGGGTGACCAGTTCCCTGCCTGCCACCGACCTTGAACATGCCCAGCGTATTGTCGAGGGCCTCCGAGCCGACCTGCGCGCTGTGGCGTGCCCGCCGGAGGACGCAACCCCGTCACCGTCCGCGTCGCCGTCACCGTCCAGCTCCAGCACTTCTGATCCAACAGCCGACCCATCCAGCAGTCCCAGCCCGGAGAACAGTGCCCAGGCCGCACCCGGTGACGCGCAGGGCTGCCGAGACGAGACATCATGAGCGACGTCCTCACTATTCCCAGATCACGCCGCAACGTGGAAGCGCTCCTTCTGGTGCTGGCCCTCAGTGTGGCAATTAGCGCGAACCTCATCGTGGGCCTGGAAAAGGACAACCCATTCGACTCCGCCTTCTGGACCCAGAGCGGCATTCTGGCTGCGCTTGCTCTAGCTTTCCACCTCGTCCTCCGGATCCGCGCCAAATATGCCGATCCGGTAATACTCCCGATTGTGGTTGCGCTCAATGGTGTTGGCTTGGCAATGATCTACCGGATCGACCTGGCAAATGACACCACCGTCGCGGAAAGCCAGTTCCTCTGGACCTCGGTGGCCATGGCAGCCTCGATTGCGGTCCTGCTGGTCTTCAAGAACCACCGGATGCTTCGACGGTTCACTTATATTTCCCTGATCGCCAGCGCCGTCCTGTTGCTGCTGCCGCTCTCTCCACTCGGGCTCGAGATCAACGGTGCCCGGATTTGGATCAATGTGGGGTTCGGTACCTTCCAGCCCGGAGAAATCGCCAAGATTACCCTCGCCATCTTTTTTGCAGGCTACCTTTCAACCAACCGGGATCTCATCCTGCTGGCAGGCAAGAAGGTGGGACCGCTGCAACTGCCCCGCTTCAAGGATCTCGCTCCCATGGTCGTCGCCTGGCTGGTCAGCATTGGAGTCCTGATCTTCCAGCGCGATCTCGGATCGTCGGTCCTCTTCTTCGGCCTGTTCATGGTGATGATTTACGTGGCCACCAGCCGGATCAGCTGGGTCCTGATCGGCCTGCTGATGATCGCCGCTGGTGGCTTCGTGGCTATCCAGTTGTTCAGCCACGTGTCATTGCGCATCGACAGTTGGATCAACGCGTTCGACCCGGAGGTGTTCAACCGTCAATCCGGGAGCAGTTTCCAGGTGGTGCAAGGGCTCTTCGGCCTCGCCAATGGTGGACTCTTCGGCACCGGTCTCGGGGAGGGGCGTCCTGATCTGGTGATCTATGCCAACAGCGACATGATCATTGCTGCACTCGGTGAGGAGCTGGGGTTGATCGGGCTCTTCGGCATCATCATGCTGTTCGTCCTGCTGGTGTCCCGTGGTATCCGCACCGCGCTGGGCACCCGGGATGGGTTCGGCAAACTGTTGGCCTGCGGCCTGTCCTTCACGATCGCCCTGCAGTGCTTCGTGGTCATGGGTGGGGTAACCCGGCTGATTCCCCTCACCGGTCTCACCACGCCGTTCATGTCCGCCGGTGGATCTTCGCTGCTCGCCAACTGGATCATCGTCGCCATTCTGCTGCTCATCTCGGAATCCGCCCGCCGGCCGGCGGTCACCGGACCGATGAAGGACTCATTCCCTGACCGGCAGGATTTCCGCACCGGGCCGTCCACTGGCCGATCCAAGGAGGTCAGCGCATGAATCAGGCAATCAGGAGCGCGTGGCTGGTAGCCCTCGCCATGTTCACGCTGGTCCTCGGATCACTGACATATGTCCAGTTCTTCGAAGCCAAGGCCCTTGCCAGCAACGACTGGAACAACCGTTCACTGCTTCAGGACTTTGGTAAAAACCGCGGATCAATCCTCGTGGACGGGCGGGCCGTAGCCGAGTCTGTCCCGTCCAACGATCAGTTCAACTACCAGCGGGTCTACAACGAACCAAATCTATACGCCCACCTGACCGGGTTCTACTCGCTGGCCAACGGTGCGACCCAGTTGGAAAGCGTCATGGCCGACGAGCTGTCGGGCACCAGTGACGAGCTGTTCTACGATCGCATCGTTCAACTGTTCTCAGGCGCCCAGGCGCGGGGCGCGTCTGTTGAACTGACGATCGACCCGGAGATCCAGCAATTGGCGTGGGATCTAATTCCGGATGGTCAACAGGGCTCGATCGTGGTGATGGAACCCGGCACCGGCAACATCCTCGCCATGGTGTCCAAACCGTCCTACGACCCGAACCTGCTGGCCGGACACGACACGGCTGTGGTCCTCCAGAACCTCGAGGAATTGTCCACCGTCCCCGGCCTCTCGCCCTACTTCAATCCCGCGACGGAATCCCTGGTGGCCCCCGGTTCCGTTTTCAAACTGGTGGTCGCTGCAGCAGCCCTGGAATCCGGGGACTTTGACGCCGACTCGGAGATCCCCAACCCGCCGGTTCTCGACCTCCCCGGAACCGATGCTGGCCTTCCCAACTTCGTCAACGGTGGTTGCGCCTCACGGGCGACGGCTAACCTTGAGTTTGCGCTTGAACAATCCTGTAACACACCCTTCGCCCAGATCGCCTGGGATTTGGGTGCACAATCGGTCCTGGAACAGGCACAGGAGTTCGGTTTCGGGGAAATATTCAACATTCCCGTCCGGGTCGAGGCCAGCCAGTTCCCAGCCGAGCCGTCCGAACCGGAGCTCGCCCAGTCGGCCATCGGCCAGTTTGACGTCCGGGTGACCCCCCTCCAGATGGCCATGGTGAACGCAGCGATCGCCAATGATGGCGTCCTGATGAAGCCAAACCTGGTCAAGGCCCTGCGGGCTCCCGACCTGGAACCGATCAGCACACCGGAACCCGAGGTGTTCAGGGAGTCCATGAGCGCCGAATCGGCAAGCCAGCTCACCGACTGGATGGTCAATGTGGTCAACAACGGCACGGCTCGCGCAGCAGCCGTCCCCGGCGTCGACGTCGCTGGTAAAACAGGCACAGCCGAGGTATCGGGCCAGGGCGACAATGCCTGGTTCACTGGGTTTGCGCCGGCCGATGATCCCCAGGTGGTGGTGTCAATCGTGATGCAGAACGTCGACATTGCGACGGGCGCCCAACTCACGAGTCCAAGCGCTAAGCAACTGATAGAGGCGGTGTTGAATAAGTGAGGCCTACATCAGGGATCACCTTAGGCGGACGGTTCAAGCTGACCGACCGGATTGCCATTGGCGGAATGGGCGAGGTCTGGAAAGCGATGGACCAGGTTCTGGGCCGCGAAGTCGCTATCAAGATTCTGAAAGAGGAGTACACGGGCGACCCCAACTTCCTCGACCGCTTTCGCGCCGAGGCACGGCACACTGCCCTGCTCAACCATGACGGCATCGCCAACGTTTTTGATTACGGCGAGGAGGGCGGCTCCGCCTACCTTGTAATGGAGCTGGTCCCGGGCCAGCCACTTTCGACCATTATTGAGCGCGAGCAGATCCTGTCACCGGACCGCGCCCTCTCCATCGTGGGACAAACGGCTACTGCCCTCTCGGTGGCACACCGTCAGGGGCTCGTGCATCGCGATGTGAAGCCGGGCAACCTGCTCATCCTGCCGGACGGTCGGGTCAAGATCACCGACTTCGGTATCGCCCGACTGGCCGATCAGGTTCCCTTGACCGCCACCGGCCAGGTGATGGGCACGGCCCAGTACCTTGCGCCCGAGCAGGCCACGGGTCAAGCCGCCACCGGTTCCAGTGACATCTACGCGCTCGGGGTGATTGGTTACGAGCTGCTCGCTGGCCGTCGACCGTTCTCCGGTGAGTCCCAGATCGCTATAGCCCTGGCCCAGGTCAATGATGCGCCGCCGCCCCTGCCCGAGACCATCCCCACCCCGGTCCGTGCCCTCATCGCTTCGATGCTCGCCAAAGACCCGGCCGAACGTCCTGCCGACGCAGAGTTGCTGGCTCAGGCGGTCGCCGCCATCCGGCGCAATGACATCCGGGCCGCCGAGACCGCCGTGCCGGGGATGCTCCTCTTCGGGGCGGGTACCGGACCGATCACCGCTCCGGTACCCGTACCCCGAACCGCGGCGACGAGAGCCGTGCCGTCGTCGTCGACGTCGTCACTGCCGGTCGTCGGAAGCACAGCGGTTGCCGCGTCGCGCGAATGGCACGAGGACGACATCGATAGGGACGAACCCGTCCACGAATCCCGGGGTCGAAGCCCCTGGCTGATCCCCCTGATTCTGCTGTTTCTGTTGGTGGGATTTGGCGTCGGATTGTTCTTCCTCTGGCCGGTGCTCACAGGCGCCGACGACGACCCCACCACTGCACCTCCTGCAACCACCACGGCCGTCTCTACCAGCGCAAACCCGACCGAGACAGAGACAGAAACCTCCAGTGAAACGCCCTCCGAAACGCCGACGACTGAGCCGGAGGAAACTGAAGAGCCAGTGGTGATTAGCGCAGTCGAGTTCGTGGGCTTCCCGGTAGATCAAGTTCGGGATGACCTCATCTCGCGTGGCCTTGACCCTGTTATCGAGGAGCAGAACTCGGAGGACCTGGCCGAAGGCATCGTGATTGCGGTGGCGCCTGTCGGAAGCCTAACGCGGGGTGACAGGGTAACCGTGACGGTGTCGACCGGACCTGAAGCTCCCGCGACCGTGGCTGTCCCGGCACGGCTAGTGGGGGCAACCGAGCAGCAACTCGCGGCCGCACTCGCTGAAGCAGGCCTGGTGGGCTCCCAGACAGGCGAGCAGGTATCCGAGGAACCCGCGGGGACTGTCCTCAGCGTGGACCCCACCGAAGGATCGGAGGTGGCGCCGGGTAGCACAGTGAACTACGTGGTGTCCTCAGGACCAGCGCAACTCACCCCGCCCCCCGTAGCGACCACCCCGCCCCCTGTAGCGACTACACAGCCCCCTGTCGTGACCACCAGCCCACCACCCCCCACCGAAGCGCCGTAGCGCTCTTCGGTTACTACCCAGATGCAGGCGGAAGGCGGACACGTGACCACTGATAGGGTCCTCAACGGACGTTACGAAGTAGGTGAGCTCATCGGGCGTGGCGGCATGGCCGATGTCCACCTCGGTCGTGACATCCGGCTGGGCCGGTCGGTGGCCATCAAGGTGCTGCGCCGGGATCTTGCCCGCGATCCACTGTTCCAATCCCGCTTCCGCCGCGAGGCGCAAGCGGTCGCCGCCCTCAACCATCCCACTATCGTCTCCGTCTACGACACCGGCGAAGAAGATGTTCCCGGGCGCTCAGTCGACGACGTCAGAGTTCCGTTCATTGTGATGGAATACGTGGCAGGCCGAACGCTGCGCGATCTGATCCGGGCGGGCGACCTGTCCCTTGATGAGTCAGCAGAACACATGGTCGGTGTGTTGTCTGCCCTGGAATACAGCCATAAGGCGGGCATAGTCCACCGCGACATTAAACCGGCCAACGTCATGATCACCCCAGAGGGCAACGTGAAAGTCATGGACTTCGGCATTGCCCGGGCCATGGCCGATTCAGCTGCCACCATGACGCAGACCCAGGCCGTCATTGGAACTGCGCAGTACCTCTCCCCTGAGCAGGCGCGCGGCGAGACGGTCGACGCCCGCAGCGACCTGTACTCGGCCGGCTGCCTGATGTACGAACTGTTTACCGCGCGCCCGCCCTTCATTGGGGATAGCCCAGTCTCGGTGGCGTACCAACACGTCCGGGAAGAGCCCAAACCGGCCAGCCAGTTCAATCCCGAGGTGTCGCCGGCGCTGGACGCCGTGCTGCACCGTGCCCTGGAGAAGGACCGCCAGGACCGTTACCAGGATGCTGTCGCCTTCCGTACCGCACTGCAGGCGGCCCGGAAGGGTGTCGTTCCGACTACCTCGCCGCAGGAGCTCGCCACCACGGCCCTATCGACGCTTCCAGCAGCGGTTTCCGGGCCCGACGAGGAGCCGCAGACCCGCGCCATGGCCAAGGTACTGGCCGGAGGCTCAATGAGCTCCGGACCCGTTACTGAAGACCACCCCCCTTTCCCCCTGCCCCGCACATCCAGCGATGACCACGATGACGACGACCACCGACGTCGGTCGACCAGACGTGCCTGGACCACAACCTTTTTCATCATCGTGGCTCTGGTCCTCGCCGGTGGAACCTTTGTGTTGCTCAACCTTTTGAACAACGAACCTGCCGGTCCAGTGCTGCAGGCTGTTCCGACGGTCGAAGGGATGACTCAGGACGAAGCGGCCAACGCCATCTTCGCCGCAGACCTGCGCCCACAGTTCGAGGAAGAATTCAGCGACACGGTCGATCCGGGGCTGGTGATTGATTCCGATCCCGGGGCTGGTGAGGAGGTCGAACCCGGATCAACCGTCAACGTCTCTATCTCGGAGGGACCATCCGACGCCGTCATTCCCGACAGCATCACAGGAATGACAGAGTCATCCGCCAGAGACGCGCTGACCTCAGCCGGTCTCAGCGGGGGCGACGTCACTGAGGAGAACAGCGCAACCATTCCGGCTGGCCGCGTCATTTCCACGAACCCCGCAGTGGGAGGTTCAGTGCCCGTCGGGTCCGACGTCGATCTGGTGCTGTCCACTGGGCTGGTTGAGATGCCCCGCGTGATCGAATTGCCTGTCGATGAGGCCAGGGCGTTGCTTGAGGACCCGGCGAAGGGTCTGACGGTCCGGGTTGTCCAGGTTGAAAACGAAGTGGTGGAACCGGATACCGTCACCGACCAGAGTGAAGAAGCCGGCTCGGCTGTTGCCCCGGGGACAGAAATCGTCCTCACTGTGGCAATGGAACCGGCGCCCGAGAAACCATCGCCTGAACCGACCACGACTCCGACCACTACTTCAACGCCGACACGGACAGCGACTCCGACAGCGACTCCTTCGGAAGAGCCCGAGGAGCCCTAGCCGCTCGGCAGAGAGGGCATCCGGGCGGAAACCTACTTGGAGATCAGCGGGCTCAGCGTTGAGGACGTCGCTGCGGCTCCAGTCAGCCCGAGGGACTCGAGCCAGTTACCCAACATCCGATAGCCACCTTCGGTCAACACGGACTCGGGATGGAATTGGACGCCGCACAATGGGGCGGTCCGGTGCTCCAACCCCATGATGATGCCGCTGGCGGTACGTGCGGTAACCACCAGCTCCGGCGGGACAACATCGCTCACGGCTGCGAGCGAGTGGTACCGCGTGGCGGTCAAGGGTGAGGGTAGCCCAGTAAAAATGCTCTCCGCCTCATGCTCCACCAGCGAGGTCTTGCCGTGCATGAGTTCCGGCGCGTGAGTCACGGTGCCGCCGTAGGCTTCAGCCAGCGCCTGATGTCCCAGACAGACACCCAGCATTGGCATTTGATTGGCACCGCACCATTTGATCATCTCGATGCAGATCCCCGCGTCTCCAGGAGCGCCCGGCCCCGGTGACACGAGCACACCGTCGCGCACGTCGGCGAGGGCAATCGCCTCAGCCAACGTCACGTCGTCGTTCCGCACCACAGTGGTCTCGGCTCCCAGCTCCTGCAGGTAGCCGACCAAGGTATAGACAAAGCTGTCGTAGTTGTCGATAACCAGAATGCGGGTAATTTTGCTCATGGTGCAGGGTGCCAATCGTTGAACTGTCGAAGACGGAATCATGTCTTGTCAGCACCGCCCGGCATCAGCAGCAGCGCTCCAGGAATTTCAGGTGCATGGCCTTCCGGCACCCCGGTACCGGTTCATTGGTTAGAATTAAGCGGAAACCGTGCTGACCACAGTGATTCTTTTTCAGGATAGCGTGTGTGATCGCCGACTGCCGAGCCCTTGTGAGGGTAAACACTATGGCGAAGCTGATGAGGCTTCGCCTATCTAGGAGGACAAGTGCCCGAGTCGAAGTCCCGCAAGAAGCCGACCCAGTCCAACACGGCTGCAGCCTCCGCTGAGCGCAAGCCGAACCCCGTTTGGTACAAACCAGTCATGTTCGGTCTGATGATCCTTGGCCTCTTGTGGATCATCGTGTACTACGTTTCCGAAGCACGGTTCCCGATTCCCTCGATCGATTCCTGGAACATTCTGGTCGGGTTTGGTCTGGCGATCATTGGGTTCCTGATGACCACTCGGTGGCACTAGTCTCTCTCCGGAAACCAGAGGGAGTTCCGCTCCGTACACACGTTGTGCACTAAGTTATCCACAGCTGTGGGTAACTTAGTGGGTGTGAAAGATAAAATACTGCCGAGTGCGGGCCCGTGCTTATCCACACCTGTGGAATTACATGTGTGTAAGTTATCCCCGCTGTTGATAAGACCTGTGGACAACTCTTACCCAAGGGGCAGCCGTACCAGGGCGGACCCCAGCACAGTCAGTCCAACGAGTACCGCCGCCAAGCCCGCAAGGCCACTCCAATGAATCAGGGCCCGATTACTACCCTTCGGCGCGTAGGCGATGATGGCGGCGGCCGCAGCCCCTGCAAGGAGCCCGCCCAGGTGCGCTTGCCATGAGATCCCAGACACCACAAACCCGAGTACGCCATTGATTGCAATCAAAACCACCAGTTGCCTCACGTCGCCGCCCCTACTGCGCTGCACGATGAACATCGCCCCGAAGAGTCCGAAGACCGCTCCCGAAGCACCGACCACCGACTGCAATGGGTTGGAGAGCAGCAGCACCGCCACTGACCCTCCAAACGCTGACAGCAGGTAGAGCGCCAGGAAACGGGCTCGTCCCAGCAGCGGCTCCAACGCCTGTCCCATGATCCACAGGGCGTACATGTTAAAGGCGATGTGCAGCAGGAATCCGGTTGAGTGGAGGAATGCTGCACTCAGCATCCGCCACGGCTCGGGAGAAAGATACTCGGAGGTATAGAGGGGGGCATACGACAACACCTCGGTGAGGCCGGGAGTCACCAGCTGCAGCAGAAAAAGCACTACGCAGACACCAATGATGGAGAAAGTGAGAATCGGCTTCCCTTGCCTCGCTACTCCCCCGAAAAGGGTTCGCCGGGTCGGGGCGTTACGCGCGCTTTCCCTTACGCAGTCAACACACTGGACCCCGACGGCAGCCGGGCGCTGGCACTCCGGACACGCTGGCCTGCCACACCGCTGGCAGCGGACATAGCTAACCCGATCTACGTGTCTGGGGCACACGGGCGCTTCCTGTTGCGGCTGATCCGCCGGGATTCCGTATGTCATTGGGGTTTTAGAGCTGCTTGACCGTGATCGAGGTGATTACTACGTCTTCCAGCGGCTTGTCGCGCGAATCGGTAGGAATGGCATTCAACTGCTCGACGATGCCGCGCGAGGTTTCATCGGTGACATCGCCAAAGATGGTGTGCTTGCCCTGCAACCAGGTGGTCGGTACCGAAGTGATGAAAAATTGTGACCCGTTGGTGCCGCGGCCGCCCTGGATTCCTGCGTTGGCCATGGCCAGCTTGTAGGGAGCAGTGAAGTCGAGGTCGGGGTTGATCTCGTCGTCGAACTGGTAACCCGGTCCGCCGATACCTTGGCCGAGAGGGTCTCCGCCCTGAATCATGAAGTCCTTGATCACCCGGTGGAAGATGGTGCCGTCATACAGCGGCTTCGTGGATTCCTCACCGCTCTGGGGGTGGGTCCACGTCTTTTCGCCGGTGGCGAGACCGACAAAGTTCTGCACGGTTTTTGGTGCGTGGTTCCCAAACAGGTTGACAAGGATGTCACCGAGGTTGGTATGGATAGTTGCTTGTGCTGTTGCAATAGCTGTCATATTGCTATTCTTTCACGGAGCCCCTGGCAAACCGCTGAGAATGGCCCGTTCAGCGCACAGTGAAAATCGTGCAGAATACGGTGGACGAATAGCACGAGAAAGCGTTAGCACGTAGGCTGACAGTCAACAGCCACTATCCGCGGGAGGCAGATGTGAAGAAGAACAAACGTATGACCCACGACCTTGAGAAGAGCGTCGCCACCAGTGCCGAAGCCGCACGGGATTGGGCCGCGCCCCGCGTGGACGCCGCCTACAACTGGGTAGCACCCCGTATCGAAAAGGGCTACGGATCAGCGTCGCCCAGGATCCAGCATGGAGTCCAACGGGCCGCCCACGGCATTTCCGGCGGCATTTCTACCGTCACCCCCCGTATCCAGGACGGACTGGACAAGGTTGCGCCTCGTATCTCCTATGTGGTGGATTCCACTACCCCCCACATCCAGAAGACTCTGGATCGAGCAGCCCCGGCGATCACGAGTGCCCGGGACAAGGTAGTCGATGACTATCTTCCGACGCTCTCCCACAAGCTTGGCGACGCAGCCGACTCCGTATCCCGTTCATTGTCCAATGCGACGATTCCCGAACCAGTGAATCGGGTGGTCACCCGGGTCACCGGTGACAAGAAGGCCGTCAAGAAGGCCCAGAAAGCTGCCGCGGCAGCGGCCCTGAAGGCATCGCGTGACCTGAAGAGGCGTCAGAAGAGCGGCAGTAAGGGTTGGCTGATCTTCGGTATTATCGCCGCGGCCATCACCGCAGGCGTAGCAGTCTGGCGGGCATCGAAACCGGTCGAGGACCCTTGGAAAACCCCTGTAAAGGTGGAAACCAAGCCTACCGGCGAGGCCGAGCGAGCCAAGGAAGCCAAGGATGTTGTCGCCGACATCAAGGAAGCCGCCGACCGAGCCGCCGCGAAGGCTGGCAACGCGGTGGACGACGCTCCAGATGCAGCAAAGTCTGCTGGCACTACGGCAACCGGAAAAGTCGCTGAGGTAGCGGAAGACGTCAAGGACGCTACAAAGTAGCGTCAGTGGTTTAGCAACAAGGGAGGGCGGTTCTTCGGAGCCGCCTTTCCTGTTTAAGCCGTCCTGGGCCAGTATGACGAGCTACGGTGGTAGATTTACGGCCGTGCATCCCTTGAAGAACACCGTCTCCATAGTCGTTCCGGCGTATAACGAGGAAAGCGTCATCAGACAGTGCCTGATCGCTGCCATCTACCAGTCAGTCCCGGCCGATGAAATTCTCGTAGTCGATAACCGTTCCACGGACGGCACAGCTCGCATCGTCACCCAGATGCAGCTGGAATACCCCGAGAGCCCGATCAGACTGCTGGAGCAATCAGCCGACCAGGGCCTCATCCCTACCCGCAACTATGGCTTCAACAGCGCTATTGGGGACATCATCGGTCGGATCGACGCGGATTCTGTAGTGGAACCCGATTGGGTGGAAAAGGTTCTTGCTGGTTTTGTTGACCCCGAGGTGGCCGCGGCCACAGGACCAGTGGTCTATTACGACATGCCGATGCGCCGTTGGGGACTCCTGGCCGATGACAAGCTGCGGCAGCTGGTCCTGAAGCTGGCTCGGAATCAGTATCATTTCCTGTTCGGTTCCAATATGGCGATCCGCCACACGGCCTGGGAACAGATCCGCGGATCAACGTGCCGTGATGCGGCCGACGAGATGCACGAGGACATTGACCTCTCACTTCATCTCGCCGACCACGACCTGGTGATTCGCTACCTTCCGACCATGGTAAGCGGGATGTCCGCACGCCGGTTAGAGGATTCACCCAAGGATTACCGCTACTACGTGACCAGGTTTGATCGCACCTACAAAGCCCACAGCATCAACAAACGGTTCCTCAAGGTCCCCCCGCTGATCTTCATGTCGATCTATTATCCAGCGAAAATGATCCGCGCCGTTCACTCCGCGCGCAGCCCCCACAGTGTTCGCCGTGGTGGAACAGCTCAGCCCCCCGCCGATGATCAGGGACCCCTGTCCTAAGAGCCCCCCAGCACCGGGGGGGCAACCGGAGCGCCCGCGGCCCTGGCTCGGGCGCGCCCGGCTGTCTGGCCGCCCACCACTATCGCCAGGCCCACCAGGATCAGCAACAGACCCCCGTAGGTTCCAGCTGGCAACTGTTCGCCAAGGAATATCGCGGCCAACAACGCGGCGCCGGGAATTTCCAGCAGGATGATCATTGAGACAACGAGCGGACTCATCACGGCCAGCAGATGGTTGAACACCGTGTGACCCATCAGCTGAGCCACCAGGGTGACGGCGAGGATCCCCACCCAGGCTGCGGGCGAGAACCCGGTCAACGGTTGCCGGAAGACAAAACACATCATCAATAGGATCACCGCACATCCGCCGTAGCACAGCGTGGTGTAGGTTCCGGTGGACATGGTCTTCCGGGCGCTGGCTCCGGCCATCTGATAGATCCCCGCCAGCGCCCCGCCAGCAAGGGCCAGGAGGTCCCCGAGAATAGCATCCCGGGACAACGTCAGGTCGAACCCTGTGATCACGACGACGCCGGCCAGCGCCACGCTCAGGCCGACAATCACTTTGGTAGCGGGCCGCGAACCCTGGATCGCGTTGAACAACGCTATCCAGGCCACCTGCAGGCAGACCAGCGCCGTGGCCGCTGCCACCGAGGTCAGCTTAAGGGCGGTGATGAAGCACGCGAAGTGCAATGCTAGCGCGGTGGCAGCTACAGCAAGGCGGAGGTAGTCGACGCGGCGTAGCGCCTTGAATTCGTGCCGTTTGGAGATAGCCGCCGGTCCGCCCATGACCACCGCGCCGATGGCGTTACGCCAAAAGGCGATAGCCAAAGCGGGTGCCACCGTCGCCGCCATAATCGGCCCCGACGCCGCTACACCAAGTACCCCAAGAATCGACAGGAAGATGATCACCAAGTAACACTAATTCACCCAGTGCTCTGCGGTTAATCTTCGCTAAAACGAAAAAGGTTCCGGTCAACAGACCGGAACCTTTTCCTTTCGGTGGAGGCACGGGGACTCGAACCCCGAACCCCCTGCTTGCAAAGCAGGTGCGCTACCAATTGCGCCATGCCCCCGAACGATTGCCGTGACGGCAACCTCACCAGTATAGCTTAGCCGACCGTGTCGGTCGCCCTACTCCATACCGCTTTTTCCCTCTCGGACTCCTGCCACCTCTTATAGGCGAAAGCACTTGCAACAGCTGCTGCGATAACCAACAACTTCTTCACAGTGTTCCTCCTATCGCAGTTACCTGCGGCTGGTAGGTCCGTGGGCGTACCAGGACTTGAACCTGGGACCTCTTCGTTATCAGCGAAGCGCTCTAACCGCCTGAGCTATACGCCCCGAAGCCTGTTCGGGCCGAAACACGACTTTACAGGAGTATCTCGGCAATCATCAAATCGTTCGCAAACAGGCCCTCACCTGGACGGTCAGTCGTCGGTGAGAGTAACCCCAATACCGCCGACCAACGTCGACGAAATGTTGTACAGCACGGCCGATAACATGGCCAGAGCAGTCAAGAGCACCACATTGACGACGGCAATGATTGTTGCGAAGGACACCACCTGACCGAGCGAAGCAAACTGGCGGAGATCAAACCCTCCACTTTCAGAACCCGCTATCTCACGCAGCAGGTCATTCACTCCATCAAAAATCCCTGTGAGGTCCAGCACCGTCCAAATGACGATCGCTGCAACCACTGTCACTATCCCCAAGGCGACCGATAGCAAGAATGACATCTTCAGGACAGACCAAGGGTCCACCTTGCTCACCAGAAGTCTTGCCTTGCGCGCCTTGGCTTTGGGTGCTGGTTTCACCAGCCCAGGACGTACAGCTCCGGGGCGTGTACCGGGGGCGGCACCAGCTGGCCGCTGGGTTGGCCGTGCGGGAGCGTTTACGCGGGGTCCGGTACCAGTCTGTCTGACCGATCCTCCGGTTGCCCGTGGGCTAGAGTTGGGCGAGCTCACTCGGTACCTCCATTATCTGGTGACTGCGCTTCCCGCTCAGTCGTTTCTTCTGACGTCAACGGTACTTCATCGGTCACTGCCCCCAGTGATTCGCCTCCTTCGGTCCCCGGGTCCTCGGCACCATCCTCCACCGTCAGTCCTCGCTCGCTGTTGCGTGCGACGGCGATGATGCGGTCCTTCTTGTCGGGCTTGGCGAAGATGACACCCATAGTGTCGCGGCCCTTGGCCGGAACTCCAGTCACAGCTGAGCGAACCACCTTACCGCCGCCCATCACCACGAGCACCTCATCCTCTTCCTGAACAATCAGCGCCCCAACCAGGTCGCCCCGTTCCTCAGCGAGCTTGGCCACCTTGATCCCCAGACCACCTCGACCCTGTACGCGGTATTCCTCGACCTTGGTCCGCTTGGCGAACCCGCCCTCCGTCACAATGAACACAAATGATTCGTCGGTGACCACATTGGCGGCCAATAATTCATCGTCGTCGCGGAACTTCATGCCAGTGACACCCGATGTTGCCCTGCCCATAGGCCGTAGCGCATCATTTGTCGCCGTGAATCGGAGGGACTGCCCCTTACGCGAGACCAGCATCATGTCATCGCTTTCAGAGACCAGCTGAGCGGAAACCAGTTCGTCGCCGTCGCGCAGGTTGATGGCGATGACCCCGGCCGTACGGTTGGTGTCGTAATCCTCCAGCCGGGTCTTCTTCGCCAGGCCGCGCTTGGTTGCCAGGACCAGATACGGAGACTGTTGGTAGTCACGCAGATCCAGGACCTGAGCAATGGATTCGTCAGGCTGGAAAGCAAGCAGGTTAGCTACGTGTTGACCCTTCGCGTCCCGTCCTGCCTCGACCAACTCGTACGCCTTGGCCCGGTAGACCCGTCCCAGGTTGGTGAAGAAGAGCAACCAGTGGTGGGTGGTGGTGACAAAGAAGTGCTCGACGACGTCATCCCCGCGGAGCTGGGCACCCTTGATGCCCTTGCCTCCCCGCGCCTGCTGTCGGTAGTTGTCGCTACGGGTCCTTTTGACGTAACCGCCGCGGGTGATGGTCACAACCATCTCTTCCTCGGGGATCAGGTCCTCCATGCTCATGTCCGAGTCGAAGCCCATCAGGATTTCGGTGCGGCGGTCGTCGCCGTGCTTATCGACGATTTCGCGGAGTTCGGTGGAGACAATATCCCGTTGCAGTTGGTTGGAGGCCAGGATTTTCTGGTATTCCGTGATCTCCGCCTCCAACTTCGCGTGCTGGTCCTGGATCTTCTGGCGTTCCAGGGCAGCGAGGCGGCGTAGTTGCATATCCAGGATGGCCTGCGCCTGGATCTCATCGATAGCCAGCAACCCCATCAACCCGTGGCGGGCGTCTTCGACAGTTGATGACCTCCTGATCAGGGCAATAACTTCATCGAGTGCGTCAAGTGCCTTCAGTAGGCCGCGCAATATGTGGGCTGCTTCCTCAGCTTTCCGCAACCGATACTGCGTCCGCCGGACGATGACCTCGAGCTGGTGGGTGACCCAATGCCTGATGAAGGCATCAAGGCTCAGCGTGCGGGGTACGTCGTCGACGATGGCCAGCATGTTGGCGCTGAAGTTGTCCTGGAGCTGGGTGTGCTTGTAGAGATTGTTCAGCACCACCTTGGCGACAGCGTCCCGCTTCAGAACAATCACCAGGCGCTGTCCGGTCCGACCCGATGTTTCATCGCGGAGATCGGCGATCCCGCTGATCTTGCCGTCCTTGACCAGATCAGCAATCTTGATAGCCAGGTTGTCGGGGTTGGCCTGGTAGGGCAACTCGGTGACCACCAGGCAGGTGCGGCCCTGAATTTCCTCAACATTGACCACGGCACGCATCGTGACTGATCCACGCCCGGTCCGATAGGCGTCCTCGATTCCCTTGTGGCCCAGAATCTGCGCCCCCGTCGGGAAGTCCGGGCCCTTAACGCGCACCAAAAGTTCCTCTAGAAGCTCTTCCTTGGTGGCGTCGGGGTTTTCCAGGTACCACTGAACACCTGAGGCAACCTCGCGGAGATTGTGTGGTGGGATGTTGGTGGCCATGCCAACGGCTATACCCGATGATCCGTTGACAAGCAGGTTGGGGAATCGGGCCGGGAGGATCGTCGGCTCCTGGTTCTTGCCGTCGTAATTGTCCTGAAAATCGACGGTTTCTTCGTCGATGTCGCGGACCATCTCCATCGCGAGCGGAGCCATCTTGGTTTCGGTGTACCGGGGAGCGGCCGCTCCGTCATTGCCGGGTGACCCGAAGTTACCCTGCCCCAGAGCCAGCGGGTACCGCATGGTCCAGTCCTGAATCAGGCGGACCAACGCGTCGTAGATCGCAGTATCACCGTGGGGGTGGTACTGACCCATGACCTCACCCACCACGCGGGCACACTTGTTAAAGGAACGGTCCGGGCGATATCCACCGTCGAACATTGCGTAGAGAACCCGCCGGTGAACTGGTTTCAACCCATCACGGACGTCAGGCAGCGCGCGACCAACAATGACTGCCATCGCGTAGTCCAGGTAAGACCGTTGCATCTCCGTCTGCAGGTCGACCTGTTCTACTCGATCGGAGAGGACACGCCCTTCGAGGGGAAGGTCGGGTGTTTCTTCGTCGCTCATACGTTAGTTCCGTTCAGTGTCTAAGTACCAAGGCCGTTGGAGGTCGCTGTGACGTAATACGTCGCCCGTGCTCCCTAAATATCGAGGAATCTAACGTCCTTCGCGTTCTGCTGAATGAAGTTTCGACGGGACTCGACATCTTCACCCATCAAGACCGAGAAGGTCTGATCCGCTGCGGCCGCGTCGTCGACCGTAACCTGCAGCAGCGTGCGGTTATCGGGATCCATGGTGGTCTCCCAAAGTTCGGTGTAGTTCATCTCCCCGAGGCCCTTGTACCGCTGCACACCGTTGTCCTTGGGCAACCGCTGATTGTTGGCCAGCCCCATCTTGATGACTTCATCCCGTTCACGGTCGCTGAAGACATAAGAATGGGTGGCGTTGGACCACTTGATCCGGTAGAGGGGTGGCTGCGCCAGATAGACGTAGCCGTTTTCAATCAATGGCCTCATATAGCGGAACAAAAGGGTCAGGAGCAGCGTGGTGATGTGCTGGCCATCAACATCAGCATCAGCCATCAACACGATCTTGTGATACCTGGCCTTCGCGACGTCGAAGTCCTCGCCAATTCCGGCGCCGAACGCGGTAATCATGGCCTGCACTTCGCTGTTACCCAAGGCGCGATCGAGCCGCGCCCGTTCAACGTTCAGGATCTTGCCGCGCAGGGGAAGGATCGCCTGAGTGTCAGGGTTACGGCCTCGAACGGCCGAACCACCTGCTGAATCGCCCTCCACAATGTAAATTTCCGACTTCGAAGGATCCTTCGATTGGCAGTCCTTCAGCTTGCCGGGCATGCCCCCCGATTCGAGAAGGCCTTTGCGGCGAGTCGATTCGCGGGCCTTCCGCGCAGCGAGCCGCGCCTGCGCAGCCTGGATTGATTTGCGAATCACGTCCCGTGCCGGACCAGGATTGCGTTCCAGCCAGTCACCAAGCTGATCGGTGACCACCCGCTGAACAAAGCCCTTGGCTTCCGAGTTGCCCAGTTTGGTTTTCGTCTGGCCTTCAAACTGCGGTTCGGAAAGCTTCACAGAGACAACTGCCGTCAGGCCCTCGCGGATGTCATCGCCGGTGAGGTTTTCGTCTTTTTCCTTGATGATGTTTTTATCCCGCGCATAGCGGTTGATGAGGGATGTCATCGCCGCACGAAAACCCTCTTCGTGTGTACCGCCTTCATGGGTATTGATGGTGTTGGCGTAGGTATGAACACTTTCTGAATACGCACTGGTCCACTGCATGGCCACTTCAACGGCGATCTTGCGGTCGGTGTCTTCAGTTTCGAACCCGATGACGTCCTCGTGAATCACATCGACTCGCTTGGATGAGTTCAGGTGATTGACGTAGTCAAGCAACCCGTTCTCATACATGTAGTCCACCTGACGGTGCTTCGGAGCGTCCTCTTCCACAGCGCCGCCAGCTGAGGTCTCAGCGATCTCCTCGGTTTCCACCTCGGTGGCCCGCTCATCCACGAGGATGATGCGAAGCCCCTTGTTCAGGAAGGCCATTTGCTGGAACCGGGCACGGAGGGTTTCAAAATCGAACTCCACGGTCTCGAAAATCGTGGCGTCAGGATAGAACGTCTGGGTGGTCCCTGTTTCGGTGGTTTCGGCCCCCCGGCGTAGCTCACCAACCGGCTTACCTCCATCGGCGAAGGACTGATTCCAGACGTACCCTTGACGTTTCACTTCGGTTTCCACCCGCGACGACAGGGCGTTGACCACTGATATACCGACGCCGTGCAGGCCACCCGACACCGCGTAGCCACCCCCGCCGAACTTACCGCCGGCATGAAGGATTGTCATGACAACCTCAACCGTAGGCCGCCCCTCGGTGGGGTGCATGTCCACTGGGATTCCGCGTCCATTATCAATGACCCGGACGCCCCCGTCCGCCAGCAAGGTCACCCTGATGGTGTCGCAATGCCCAGCAAGCGCCTCATCGACCGAGTTGTCAACCACCTCATTAACCAGGTGATGGAGCCCGCGTGGGCCGGTCGAACCAATGTACATGCCCGGGCGTTTGCGAACCGCCTCAAGACCTTCCAGGACGCTAATGTCGCTCGCGTCGTATCCGGTGGTCCCATTTTGGGCTCCTGCAGCAGACTGCGGAGTGCCCTGGGTTTTGGCGTCCAGCTCATTGTCATTAGCCACAGGCGCTGTCGGCTCCTCAAAGGTAGGAATCTTTAGGTAATTAACTTCTCTGTCTAACGCCTACGGAGCAGGCAACAGGTCAAAGGCATCCCCTCGGGAATGCCCACTCCCCATTCTACCCTGCCCCCATGGCCAATTCGGCACTAAATAGCCCTCTACTGGCGAATAAAGCCGGTTAGGAGGCTCCCGGGGGAGGCCGCTAGGGACGGATACGTCCTGCGGGGAGTTCACAGCCCTACACGGCGTTTACCGAACTCGCAAGAGGCCGGTCCAATGCATCGGTACCGTGTCCTATCCGTAGGTGTCGCGGGGCCCCCTTCCCTTTACGGTCCGCCCCCCTTTGCGCCAGTTTGGGGAAGCCGGTCCAAGCACCGAAATACGGGTGACGACGCCGGAGCCTAGCTCCGTGTCGAACTTCTGAATCAACATCGGGCTGATCAACCTCAGCTGGGTAGCCCATGCTGTCGAATCACACCGGACCAGGACCGTATTGCCGTCGAAACTTTCCGGCCGGCAATGGACCGCAATTTCTTGTCCAACGAGTTCATCCCAGCGCGCCAGCACCGCTCCTACAGCTACCGGCGACTTCCAACCTCGTTCACTCAGTAACCTGTTGAACACATTTCCCACGCCTTCTGGATCGCGTCCGGAATACGTAATCGCCCCTGTTTGCCGGCGTTTAGGCACAACGACTGCTCGCTGGCTCGCGGGTAACCGGGTGTTTCCACGACTCTTGGAGGCATCCCGCACCCGGTTGAGCAGTGACTGTGGCGCATTCAATTGAATATCATTGACTACCGGTTGATCATTCTCATCCGACCCTGCGGGGGTGTCGCTGTCTTGTGCCGGTTCCCTAGGCACCGCCATGAACCAGTCCTCCCGGAACAACCTGGAATTGGCGTCCCGCAAGAGCCTCAGGAATGTCTGCACTAACTGCCGCTGTCACCAATACCTGTTCAGCCCCGCTCACAATTGCGGCGAGCTTCCTACGCCGGCTTGTATCAAGCTCAGCGAAAACATCATCAAGAATGAGTACCGGGCCAGCCCCGGGCGTCTGGTCGTCATCCATCAACAGGTAGTACGAGCCCAACCTCAACGCCAAGGCCAGGGACCAGGTTTCTCCATGGGAGGCGTACCCCTTGGCAATAGTTCCACCGAGGATCAATTCCACATCATCCCTGTGGGGCCCAACCAATGAAATCCCCCGGTCGAGCTCCCTCTTCCGTTGGGTAAGAAGTTCGGCGATGAACTTGTCCGTCAGGTCCTCCACTCCAAGCGAACCTAGGGATTTGTCTTCACCGGGCGCGCCGTCGGCTGCGGGACCCGACAGGGTGGAGCGATAGGTTGCTTCCGCAGTTTTTGATCCATCGGTCAACTGACGATATGCGCGTTCCAAATGTGGCTGTAGTTGTGCCAACAGCGCCAACCGCGCATGCAACAACCTGGCCCCCGTTTGAGCTAGATGCTGATCCCACACGTCGAGGGTGGCTTCATGGGAGGCGGAGAACTTTCCACTGTTCCGGGCAGACTTGAGGAGAGCATTCCGCTGCTTGAGCACCCGCTCGTAGTCGGCGTTCATCCCTGCCCGGTGCGGCAGCAATGTCACCATCAACTCGTCGACGAAACGACGTCGGTTCGAGGGATCCCCCTTGACCAGGGCGAGGTCCTCCGGTGCGAAGAGAACAGTCCGGAGTATTCCCGCTGCATCGCCGGCTCGCACCGGGTTGGCTCGATTTATTCTGGCCCGGTTCGCGCGGTCAGCATTGATTTCGACCTCGACGCTGGTAGTTTGGGTGCCGCGGACCAATCTTCCCCTGACCAGGGCGCGTTCGGCGCCGAATGCAATGAGTGGCTTATCCGTGCTGACCCGATGCGAGGACATCGAGGCAAGGTAACCGATAGACTCGACAATGTTGGTTTTGCCTACCCCATTGGGCCCTACAAAGACCGTGATTCCAGCCTCAAGCGGTACTTCGACCTGGCCATAACTACGGAAATCTGTCAGTGATAGATGCTGGACGTACACTGTGCTCCACTCACGCGGATTCCTTGGGGGCACGAACCGCGTGTCCACCAAACTGGTGGCGAAGCGCTGCAACCATCTTCATGGCTGGGGCATCGTCCCGCCGGGATGAGAACCGGGCAAACAGCGCAGCCGTGATCGCGGGTACCGGAATCTCGCTGGCGATGGCTTCCTCGACAGTCCACCGTCCCTCACCTGAGTCCTCAACATATCCTGCAGTCCTGGTCAACGCTGGGTCGTCTTCGAGGGCCTTAACCAGAAGATCAAGCAACCAGGACCGGACAACTGTTCCATGCTGCCAGGCCTGGAAAGTGCCATGGACATCTTTGATGATGTCCTTTGCTGCCAACAACTCATATCCTTCAGCATAGGACTGCATCAACCCATATTCGATGCCATTATGGACCATCTTGGCGTAGTGGCCCGCTCCTACATTCCCGACATGGACGAAGCTCTCCTCGCGGGGCCCCTCTGGCCGAAGCGCATCAAAGACAGGGAGGACACGTTGCACGTCGGTGGGAGTGCCACCCGCCATCAGGCCATAGCCGTTTTCAAGGCCCCACACGCCTCCAGAAACACCACAATCGACAAAAGCGATGCCCCGCGCGGCGAGCAGTTCAGCGTTCCTTTGGTCGTCGGTGAACCGCGAATTTCCGCCGTCGATGATCAGGTCACCATCATCCAAGCGTGCAGCAAGGTCCTGAACAACAGATTCGGTAGCCGCTCCGGCTGGCACCATCATCCAGATCACTCGCGGAGTCTGGAGCGAAGCGACCAACAGGTCGAGTGAAACGACGTCAGTGATAGCTGGATTCCGGTCAAACCCGGTGACAGCTATCCCTCCCCGACGGAGCCGCTCCCGCATGTTGAAGCCCATTTTGCCAAGTCCGACGAGGCCAATGTGCATTGCTACTTCTCTTCCTGTGGGCAGTGACCGGGATCCGACCAATATGGTCAGGTGGTCAACGTTGCTTACTGGTTAGCCATTCGAACTGGCATCAGCAAGTAGCGGTAATCGGTGCGATCCTCGCCGGTTGCGTTTTCCTGGGCGGAAATCACTACCGGCTTCGGAGGCGTGGTGAAAGAAAAACGAACGAACTTGCTACTGAAGGCGCCGAGGCCCTCGCTCAGGTAGTGGGGGTTGAAGGCAACGGTGATGTCATCTCCATCGAGAGTGGCTTCAATTGCCTCGGACGCCTGGGCGTCTTCGCCTGTGCCGGCATCAAGAGTGACCTGCCCCGCGCTAAAGGCCATCCGAACGGCAGTATTGCGTTCCGCTACAAGTGACACTCGGCGGACAGCTTCAACCAGCACACTGGTTTCAACTGTTGCGTGGATGGGAGTGCTTTCCGGAAACAAGGCACGGATCTTTGGGTAGTCGCCGTCAACGAGCAGCGACGTGGTGCGGCGTCCGCCACTTTCGAACCCGATCAGTTCCCTGTCACCCGACAGGGCAATACTGAGATCTCCTGAGCTACCTAGGGTTTTTGCTACTTCGTTGAGGGTTTTCGCTTTGACAAGGGCGCTAGTTGAGATTCCCGGTGTCCTGGGCTTCCAGGTGACTTCCCGCAGGGCCAGCCGGTATCGGTCGGTTGCGAGAAGAGTAATAAGATCGTCCTCGATCTCCATTCGAACCCCGGTAAGAATAGGAAGGGTATCGTCGCGACTCGCTGCGATGATTACCTGTGAGACAGCCTGAGCGAATGCATCTCCGTCAACGACGCCACTGATTTCTGGCGGTGTGGGAAGCTCGGGGTATTCGCCTTCCGGCATGGTCGCGAGGTTGAAACGGCTGTTGCGGCAGGTCAGCGTTACTTTGGTTCCTTCCGTCTCTACCTCAACGGGAGCAGACGGCAAGCTACGGCAAATGTCAGCCAGCAGCCTCCCGGACACGAGAATAGTCCCTTCTTCAGCGATATCGGCAGGGATCTCGAGGCGAGCAGAAATTTCGTAGTCGAAGCTGGCAAGGCTGAGGGTTCCACCAGCTGCTTTGATCAACAGGCCGGAAAGCACAGGGACCGGTGGGCGGGGGGACAGCGAACGTGCTGTCCAGGTAACAGCCTCAGCCAGAACATCCCGCTCAACTCTGAATTTCACTGAAGGGTGCCGCCTTTCTCAACATCATTCTTGGGAAGTTTACTGGCCAGCGGGAAGGGGCTCTGCCGCAGGGCAAGGAACAACAGTACTTACAGAAAGCTTAGCCTGACTGTCGAGGGACGCCTTGCCTCTGCTCTTAGAGGCAGCGGGTGATGATGTGGCGGTGGAACCTGATGGGAAAATGTTATGTGGAAGAACTCTTGGATTTAAGGTTCGTAGTGGTAGTAACGCCTGTTGAAACTGTGGATAACTGAAGTACAGCTAGTCGTAGAGGGCCACAGCCTGTTGAGAAGGTGTGAATAGTAGCCCGCCGAACACAGGGTGAGGTGTGGGCGAATCCCTTGATTTTGAGCCGATCCACAGTCCTGGCGAAGTTGTCCTCAGCAAAGGACGTGTTGTTCGACCAGTTATCCACAGAAATATCCACACCTGTTAATACTTCAGCTGTAGTTAGGCGTCTTTACGGCGATGTTTGATCCGGTTGGTGAGTTCTGTGACCTGATTGAAGATGGCTCGACGCTCCGCCATCAACTCACGGATCTTCCGATCGGCGTGAATAACAGTGGTGTGGTCCCGACCGCCAAGTTCCTGTCCGATTTTCGGCAGCGACATATCCGTCAGCTCTCGGCAAAGATACATGGCGATTTGCCGTGCTGTGACCAATGTTCGTGTACGTGACTTGCTGCAGAGCTCTTCCATGCTGATCTGGAAGTAGTCGGCGGTCTGAGCCATAATGACGGCCGAGGTGATTTCCTGAGCGCCGTCGTCGGTAATGAGGTCCTTGAGAACCACCTCGGCGAGCGTTACGTCGACGGGCTGGCGATTGAGGCTGGCGAAAGCGGTAACCCGGATGAGGGCACCCTCGAGCTCCCTGATGTTGGTTGAAATTTTCGAGGCGATGTACTCGAGGACGTCATCGGGCGCACTCATCCCTTCGCTGATGGCCTTCTTCCGGAGAATAGCTATCCGGGTCTCCAGCTCGGGGGGCTGGATATCGGTGAGAAGACCCCACTCGAACCGAGATCTCATCCGCTCCTCGAACCCCGAAAGTTGTTTTGGGGGTAGGTCTGAGGTGATGACTACTTGCTTGTTGTGGTTGTGAAGGGCATTGAATGTGTGGAAAAACTCTTCCTGGGTCCGGTCTTTTCCCGAGAGGAATTGGATATCGTCAATGAGAAGTATGTCGACATTTCGATATGTCTGCTTGAAGCTTGTACCCTCGTCGTCCCTGATCGAGTTAATGAAGTCGTTGGTGAACTCCTCAGAATTCACATATCGAACCCGGATGCCGGTGTAAAGGTGGCGGGCATAGTGGCCGATGGCATGGAGGAGGTGAGTCTTACCAAGCCCGGAATCCCCATAGATGAATAGAGGGTTGTAGGCCTTTGCCGGAGCTTCGGCAACAGCAACCGCCGCCGCGTGGGCGAAACGATTGGAAGATCCAATCACGAAGGTATCGAAAACATACTTAGGATTGAGGCGACCAAATTCATGGGAGTTACTAGGGAGTGTGGGAGCGGGTTTGATTTCTTCACGCGCCGGCTCCGTAGTGTGGACAGGTTCGGTCTCTTCCACCTCCACCGGAGTCAACTCCGGGTCGATGACAAAAGCGCACTGCAAATCCTCGCGAAACACGGCCCGGAGGGCTTCATCCAGGGCGGCCTTAAGGTGCGTCTGAAGAACCTCGCGAGTGAGTTCGTTGGGAACGGCGACCAGAAGGGTTGTGCCGATAAGCCCCTGCGCCTGAGCCAGCACAACGAAGCCTCGCTGTCGAGGTGTCACCCTTTCATCGTGTTCGAGGGTGCGAATGACCTTGCGCCAGGAACTCCCTACATCATTTATCTCGTCCGGGCCCACAAAATACCTCTTCACCATGTCCATTGAAAATGGCCATCATCCACAGAGTTATGCACAGCTAGTGGATAAATGACCCTTGGGCAAGACTAGAGGAAGGGTAGTACAGAAGATAGCTGGCCTCCGCGGCCGTCCAGTCTGCCAACGATCGTCAGCGGAGGACTTTTAGGGCAACAGAATTTCGAGTTGTCCACAGAGTAGCCGTTCAAAGCGTTGTGGCACGTTGGTCGCTCGGTTTGACTGGCATGGGACCGGTCGCCTAACGTTATGTAGTCCTATATGTCTGCATCCTGCATGCCTGCACATCAGTTTTAGTTGATGAAATGTGCCGGTCTCTGCTCCATCCGCAGCCATCAACGTCGAATCGTCAGTCTGTTCTTCCCCCTTGTAGCAACAGACCGGACGCATCCTAAGATTGTCTTGGAGTAAATACAGTGAGCAAGCGGACCTTTCAGCCGAATAACCGCCGCCGGGCTAAGAAGCACGGTTTTCGCCTTCGGATGCGCACACGCGCTGGCCGAGCTATCCTCTCAGCACGCCGCGGCAAAGGCCGCACCGAGCTGTCGGCCTAAATAGGCCAAGCTAGTTTGACGAAGCCTCGGGCCAGTCTGGTGGCACACGATGCCAAAGCACCCCGATCGTCCAGGGCATCCTAGTGTTGTCCCGCATTAATAGGGTCCGAGTCGCTTCAGATTTCACCCATACCGTACGTTCCGGCTCCCGTTCTGGGCGCCGGAACTTGGTGTTGTATATGGCGCCTATTCCCGGGGAGGATCCGAGCAGGTTCGGGTTCATCGTCTCCAAGGGCGTAGGGAACGCCGTGACACGAAACCTCGTTAAGAGGAGACTTAGACAAATGGCTTCGTCAGCCTTATCCCGGCATCCCAGTGGACTGGCCGTGGTGGTGCGGGCGCTGCCGCCTGCCGCTGACGCAACCTGGAGTCAGCTTGCTAGCGACTTCGACCGGGCCTTCGACTCGGTATCCAGTAGGAAGAGAGGCAGCACATGACGACCGCTGCCCCACGTGTGTCGGCGCTGCGTGAACTGCCAGCCAACTGCATGATTGCAGTGCTGAAGTCTTATCGGGTAGTGATTTCCCCTCTTTATGGCCAGGTATGCAGGTTTTTCCCTTCCTGCTCGGCGTATGCGCTGGAAGCCGTAACAATCCACGGTGCCTTCAAAGGCAGTGCTCTTGCGGTTTGGCGGGTTTGTCGATGCCATCCGTGGAATGACGGTGGGGTGGACCACGTGCCCGCAGGTGGTCGGTCTTTTGCCGTTGGAAAAATACCCAAAATTGTTGTGCTGAATCATCCTGTGATTCCTGCTGATGACGAGAGCCGCTCGGCGGCCTGAGGAGCAAATAGCTATGGACTTCTTCAATACCATCCTCTTCCCGTTCCAGTGGCTGGTGTCATGGATCATGACGTTCTTCCACGACGGGTTTACTTTTCTGGGGATGGATGCGGCGTCCGGCTGGACGTGGACGTTGTCCATCGTGGGACTCGTCGTTGTCATCCGCGCAGCGCTTATTCCGGTCTTCGTCAAGCAGATCAAGGCGCAGCGCGGCATGCAGGCGTTGCAGCCGGATCTGAGGAAGTTGCAGAAGAAGTACAAGGGCAAAACGGACCAACTGTCCCGTCAAGCCATGACCCAGGAACAGATGGCGCTGTACAAGAAGCACGGCACCAATCCGTTTGCTGCCTGCCTGCCCATACTGATCCAAATGCCGTTCTTTTTCGCGCTTTTTACTGTACTCAACGGAGTATCGAGCGCTTCCGAAACCGGTGAAACCATCGGGGAGATGACGGCGCAGGAGGTGCGTCAGTTCGACGACGCCACGATCTTTGGCGCTCCGCTATCCTCGACCTTTCTCGGAAGTTTCGGCGACAACGCCAACCTCAGCGTCATCATCCTGTCGGTGATCATGATCCTGGCCATGACAGCTTCGCAGTTCATTACCCAGAAGCAGATTATGGCCAAGAACATGTCCGAAGAAGCCATGCAAAGCCCCTTCATGCGGCAGCAGAAATTGATGCTCTACATCCTCCCGCTGGTCTTCGGTATTGGTGGAATCAACTTTCCTATCGGTGTACTGATCTATTGGACTACAACAAATATCTGGACGATGGCACAGCAGTTCTACGTCATCCGCCGGATGCCTACCCCGGGGTCCCCTGCGGCCAAGGCCTTGGCCGAAAGACGTGCCAAAAAGGGACTTCCGATGATGCCGCTGCTTGGGGAGAGGAAGGCCGATCCCGTTGCGGAAGAGGTCGCCGAGACCAAGGGCCAGCGCATTCAGCCACAGCGCAAGAACAGGAAGCGGAAATGACAGTCGAGAATGTTCCCGGGACAACCCCCAAAGAAGTGGTCGACACTGATGAAACGGGAACGGACTCTCAAGCTACGATCAGCCGGCTGGAGGATGAGGGCGACGTGGCAGCCGATTATCTTGAGGAACTCCTGGACATTGCCGATATCGACGGTGACATCGACATCGAGGTGAGGAACGGGCGTACCTATATCTCGATCGTCTCTGAAGACCCTCCCAGTGGTTCACTGAGTGGGCTGGTGGGCAGAGATGGGGAGGTACTTGAGGCGCTGCAGGAGCTCGCCCGATTGTCCGTGCTGACGTCGACGGACAATCGTTCACGGCTGGTTCTCGACATCGACGGTTTCCGGGAGGTGCGGGGTAAGGAACTCCGCGGGATCGCTCTCGAGGCAGTCAATAAGGTCAAGGAGTCGGGCGACGACGTAGCCCTGGAACCAATGTCGGCGTACGAGCGCAAGATTGTGCACGACGTTGTGGCCGAGGCCGGATCGATTAGCGAGTCGGAGGGCGAGGGCTCCGATCGGCACATCGTCGTCTCGCCCGCTGACTCCTAGCCCCCCAAGATAGGGCTAACATATGGTGGACATGACTGAAGCGGAGTTCAGCGCCGCGCAGACAATTTTTGGTGACCGGCTAGGTCTCGCCGAACGGTTCGTGGAACATCTCGCAACAACCGGAATTGAACGGGGTTTACTCGGGCCGCGAGAGGTCCCCCGGCTGTGGAGCCGTCACGTGCTCAACTGCGCGGTCATCGCTGAACTGTTTCCCGCCGGGGTGTCAGTGGCGGACGTCGGAAGCGGCGCAGGCCTGCCGGGCATCGCCTTGGCGGTTGCTCGGCCCGATCTTACCTTCACGCTGATCGAACCCCTCGAACGACGCGTGACATGGTTGCACGAAGTGGTTGAGGATCTCGACCTCGGAAATGTCGCGGTATTCCGTGGACGCGCGGAGGACGCCGTGGGTAAGGTGACCCCGACCGTGGTCACTGCTCGGGCTGTATCAGCGTTGGGGGGGCTTGCGGAGATGACTATACCTATTCTTGCCGGAAGCGGCCAGGTTCTGGCGATCAAGGGACAGAGTGCCGCGGAGGAAGTCAGCAGGGCCGCGAAACTTATCCGCAAGCTGGGCGGACGACAAACTGTAGTACTTCAGGTCGGGGATGGACTTCTGGAACAGCCAACAACTGTTGTGCGCATCATTGTCGGATAGTAGCGGGGAGGCTTCTCGAATCTTCCTCCGAACCGTCTGTTTCACGGCCGGTTCGTCGGGGGCACAGGCTAGTCTAGAAGGAGGACCGGCCCCGGTATGTTGAAAGCGAGTAATCCCGCGTGACCACGAAAGACAGTGCAAAGCGGAATCAGTCGTTGATGTCCGCAGGATCTTCCCTCGCAGTGACCCTCGGGGAAATTCAACCAGAAGTGTTTGCTGATCCCG
Source organism: Arthrobacter glycogeni (assembly GCF_054511155.1). Taxonomy (NCBI): domain Bacteria; kingdom Bacillati; phylum Actinomycetota; class Actinomycetes; order Micrococcales; family Micrococcaceae; genus Arthrobacter; species Arthrobacter glycogeni. The sequence goes on from NZ_JBTNDE010000005.1 coordinate 50,948, forward strand.
CCAATATGGGCATTGTTTCACGTGAAACAACATTCATGATCACTAGTCCCCAACCGACGGCACCAGCTTCTGCCCCGTTGAACACCACTAGCGCAGCACCAAGGAATGTCATGGATGCGATGGACGACAGCACACCGCTTGCCCGCGAGCTTGCCAGCGAGAACCGGCGCCGGGAAAAGCTGAGTAGTCGGAGACTTCCTCGACCAGAGAGTACTCGTGTACTCACGGTCAGCAATCAGAAGGGCGGGGTTGGAAAGACCACTACGACCGTGAATATTGCGGCGGCCCTCGCAGCGGCCGGACTCAAGGTCCTGGTGATCGATATTGATCCGCAGGGAAACGCATCGACAGCCCTTGGTGTGCCTCATCATGCGGAGGTTGACAGTATCTACGACGTCCTAATCGATGATCTGCCGTTGGGCACCGTTGTAGTCGCTTGCTCCGACGTACCAAATCTTCTGTGCGCACCAGCGACAATTCACTTGGCTGGGGCTGAAATTGAATTGGTCTCTCTTGTCGCTCGGGAGCAGCGACTGCGCCGGGCGATTGATCTGTATGCACAGGATCGGTCCAAACAGGGCGAGGAACGATTGGACTATATCTTTATTGACTGTCCCCCCAGCCTTGGTCTCCTGACTGTCAACGCGTTTGTTGCAGCCAAAGAGGTCCTGATTCCCATCCAGTGCGAATACTATGCACTGGAAGGCTTGAGCCAGCTGTTGAAGAATATAGAGATGATTCAAAAGCATCTCAATGCTGACTTGGTGGTATCCACCATCCTCCTTACCATGTACGACGGTAGGACGAACCTTGCCGCTCAGGTTGCAGCGGAAGTACGCGAACACTTTCCGAAGCAGGTTTTGAAGGCGGTTGTCCCTCGGTCGGTGAGAATCTCAGAGGCTCCCAGTTACCAACAGACTGTGATGACGTACGATCCTTCGTCCAGTGGCGCGTTGTCCTATCTTGAAGCTGCCTCCGAGATTGCCGAACGCAGTTAGCCTGCCTCGACTCCATTGATCCCGATCCGCAGTAGGGTGGGACTTAGCTATTCACACGATGCAGATTGTTTCTGCACTCCTGAAGGGACCTGTCATGGCCGAAAAGCGACGCGGATTGGGACGTGGGCTAGGTGCTCTCATCCCAAGCGCACCTGTGGAGACTCCGGATCCAGTCAGAGAGACGGTAACGCCGAGGAGCGGCCGCCCTGCCGACCTTTTCTTTCCCGCCGCTCCGGAACGCCCGGTGAGCGAGGGCGGTACCATTGACGACTCGCCGCGGTCCACCCGGAATGCTTCGGTAATCAACAAAGACGCCCTCAAAGCCCCGACCAGGGCCCCCAAACGCGCCGGACAACGGAAGTCAGGCGGCAGTCCCGCAGTGCCTGCAGCGTCCCCAGGGTCCGATGCGGCCGCGGCGAACGCACCCACGGGTGGCGGGGCTCCCCCGTCGATCGAGGTCGAATCTCAGTTCGCGCGCGCTCCTGAAGAATTCGGTGTGTCCTTAGTCAGTCGTGATGTGGTGACGGCAGAGATAGAGGAGTTGGAAGACGTTTCACGTGAAACGACGCATTCCGATGCTGAACTGGACCTCGTGGCGGTGCCTGGGGCAACCTTCGCGGAGATCCCGGTTGGGTTGATCCACGCTAACCGCAAGCAACCCCGTAGTGTTTTTGACGATGAGGAGATGGCGGAACTCGTCAATTCGATTCGTGAGATAGGTGTCCTGCAGCCTATCGTGGTGCGCCCTTCTGTAGAAGGCGGCGACCAGCCCTACGAGTTGGTGATGGGCGAGCGACGTTGGCGTGCCTCGCGGGAAGCCGGCCTGGCTGCGGTACCGGCAATTATCCGATCGACGTCTGACGACGATCTTCTCAGGGATGCTCTCCTGGAGAACCTGCACCGTAGTCAGCTCAATCCGCTTGAAGAAGCAGCAGCATATCAGCAGTTGCTTGATGATTTTGGCTGCTCCCATGACGAGCTGGCTGAGCGCATTGGACGTTCGCGCCCCCAGATCTCCAATACGCTTCGGCTAATGAAGCTCCCTCCGCTGGTACAAAGAAGGCTCGCGGCAGGGATCCTTTCGGCCGGACACGCCCGCGCCCTCCTCGGATTGAGTGATCAGGTTGAGATGGAGAAACTCGCTCAGAAGATTGTTGCTGAAGGCCTCTCGGTGAGGACAACGGAGGAGCTGGTGTCGATGAGTGACGGGCTCAGGCGACCTGTGAAACCCACCAGCCCTCGCGCAGGCGCCCGACATGAGCGGCTCGATTATCTAGCAACCTCTCTTTCCGATCGACTGGACACCAGCGTGAAAATCACCCTGGGAGCTCGGAAGGGAAAAGTAAGCATTGAGTTCGCCAGCGTGGATGATCTTAACCGAATTATGGGGGTTTTGGGAGCGTCGCAACCCACGTAAGCACGCCTGGTTCGCCTTGGCTTCATGCTACATCTGCTGTTTCACGTGAAACAGTTGGGATTGATGACCAGCCCGCGGAACTGTAGTTCGGTTGGTCCAATCAGGGTATGTAGCATGATGCGACGGACTTTCGGTAGCTTGCCTGCCGCGCTCGATCGGCCTCAGGCAAGGCGGCATGCCGTCGGGACTATCTCATGGGCCGCCCCATACGTCCCGGGTTCGAATCTGATGTTCCGCGTGGAACTCGAAGTCCCCTGAGCAGGTTCCGGGCCTTGCAGGGCGTATCTGGGGCGGACTTCGGGGTCTTTTCCTCGTGCGGTGCAGCCCCTTGCCCGGAGCGACTGGGCGCCTTAGTCCGCTTTTGTTCTATGAGGATCCGGCATGAGTAGTCGTGACCAGATTGGCTCGATTACTCACCCGATTACACCGCCGAGCTACTTCGCCTAATCTGTAGTCCCTCGGGGGCTTGTTTCACGTGAAACAATCATGCAGATGAAGCTTTCACGAAGTAGACTTTTATCGACCCCGCCTACCCGATGGCGATACGTGTCAAGCAGAGTTCACGGCGGGGTTGAGGACAGCGGGGTCAAATGGGAGTCACGGATCGCCGACAGCATGGACCAGAGATGCGACCGCTATTCATGATTGTAGTGTCACCGAGGTAGTGAGCGATCGTAACCAGGTCAGGATGGTTCACGTCGAAGGCCAGCGGCCGAACATATTCCATCGGTGGCGGGCGGTTGTCGATTGCGTGACAGTGCACCGGAACACACTGCGCGGAATCGGACACTGAGCGAACCATGGCATCCACAAGCGGCTTTGGGTTGCAAGTATGCGTTGCCGTGATCGCTGGCGCTACTGTTCCGAATGAGCCTCCGTCGACGCCGGCCTTCGGGTAGCCTCAGGCGACCCCGGACAGCATCGCTTGCTCGTTTCACGTGAAACACCTGGATCCGGATAGTAGACGTGGCAGATCCATCGGGGATGTACAGCGTATCCTCCAGTCATAATATTCGGGCCTTGGGTGGTCGGTCATGGTCACGGTCAGTCAGTCACGGCCAAATCCATGACGTAGAGAAGACCTGTCGACCTGTGGCCCCTCCTCCTCCGCCCGGATTCTGAGTTCACTTTGGGGTCCTATTGGGGTTAGAGCGGACCCCAGCGCCGCCAGTGTTTCACGTGAAACCAATCTTTTCGGTCAATCACAGGGGCGGCCGCCTGATGTTGGCAAACGGGTGGAGGGAACGAGCCGAACCAATAGCTGGGGATCACCTGAGTGCGCTGCCGGTAGCGGGCTCACTAACGCGCCCAGACTCTGGAGGTGACCCGTGTGTGGCCATTCGATTGACAAGGCTCACAGGTCAGATGACAGGCAACCGATACTGAGCTGAGATGCGGGTACACCAGAGGGCTGGATGGTCGTTTAGGTCTGCCTCGGCTGGTAGATCTGCCCGAATGTTTCCTCGGCGGCCATAATTCATCTGAAGCGGGTGCTAAAACGAGAATAGCCACCGCCCCGTTGAAAGGGGCAGTGGCTACTCGAAGATCCAAATAGCTGATCCAGAAGGACCTCTGGGTTACTTCAGAAAATCAGCGAATTCTTCTTCGATGACCTGCTTAGGCTTCGCGCCGATTGACTGCGCAGCGACGACGCCATCTTTGAAAACGTACACGGCAGGGATGGACGTGATGCCATACTTGGCGGCGGTCGCGGGGTTGTCGTCAACGTTGAGTTTCACAACATCAACCTTTTCGGAATGCTCTCCGGCGATCTCATCGAGAATTGGCGATAGTTTCCGGCAAGGCCCACACCATTCTGCCCAGAAGTCTACGAGTACCGGCTTGCTGGCTTGCAGCACGTCGACGTCGAATGAGGCATCAGTAACTTCTCTAGCGGTCATAGTGGTTCTCCTAGGTTGGGGCTGAGTACGCGAGCTTCTTCAGAGACTTTTTCGGCAGGTGGGGTAGGGACTGCAGCAGCGGTGTCGACCGAATCGCCAAGGTCGGCAAGATAGTGTTCGACGTCGAGTGCGGCGACACAGCCGGAGCCCGACGCCGTGATGGCCTGGCGATAGGTGGGATCGATAACATCGCCGGCAGCGAAGACGCCAGGCATCGAGGTCTTTGACGTACGTCCCTGAACGGCGATGGTGCCCTCGGACGTTAATTCGAGCAGATCCTTGACGAGCTCGACCCGGGGATCATTACCTATAGCAACGAACACTCCGGTCACTGCGAGTTGCTGGGTGGAGTCGTCAACAGTGCTTCCAAGCCGTAGACCGGTCACCTTAGCCTCACCGTCGATTCCGATGACTTCCGAATTCCAGATAAAACGGATCTTCTCGTGATTGAGCGCCCGATCCTGCATGATTTTGGAAGCGCGAAGGGACTCACGGCGGTGCACTACTGTGACGGTCCGTGCAAACTTCGTCAGGAAGAGTGCTTCCTCCATTGCCGAGTCGCCCCCTCCAATAACGGCAATGTCCTGGTCCTTGAAAAAGAATCCGTCACAGGTGGCACACCAGCTGACGCCGTGACCGGATAGGCGCTTCTCGTCATCGAGCCCCAGCTCGCGGTATTCAGATCCGGTGGAGATAATGACGGATCGGGACAGGTAGGTTTCACCGGTCCCGATGGTGACCTTCTTTACCAGCCCACTCAATTCGAGCGATGTGACATCCTCGAACAGGATTTCGGTGCCAAAGCGGACGGCCTGTTTCTCAAATTGTTCCATTAGGTCTGGACCCATGACCCCGTCAGGGAAGCCAGGGTAATTTTCGACATCGGTGGTGTTCATCAATTCACCGCCAGCCTTGACCGAACTGGCAATCATCAACGGAGCCAAGTTGGCACGCGCGGTGTACACAGCTGCTGTGTACCCGGCTGGGCCTGAGCCCACGATGATCACATCGTGGATCTTCTGTGTATCGTTGCTGGTTGTTCCGGATGTGCCGGTTTCTATACTCACGGGTTTGGTGAACCTTCCTTTGTTGACACCACAACAGTAGCCTTGGGGCTCGATGGAGCGACTACTGATAAGAACCGCTCCACCGACCAGCTTATTCCGTCCAGGCCAGGTTGGCTCAACAGCTGAGGATCAAGCTAGGAGGCGCTAATCTCGGCAATCCGGACGCCCCATGGGAAGACCGCCTGGACATTGGTCAAGCGAGGAAGCTGAGTAAGGTTAACGATGATGTACCGTGCGGTAGCGGGTTCACCGTCGGCGTTGGGTGGGACCGGAATGTTGGTCGTTGGACCGGTGAATGAGCTTTGCGCAATCTGCTCAGCACCGTCGAGGGTTGGCTCGTCGTTCAGAAGAACGGTGAAGCTACCGCCCGAACCGTTAAGCTGCTCGATCTGAATCTGGTTGATGGTCGACTCTTCCTCAAGTTCGACAACGAGAGCCATGCTCTGGGCGAGGCCACCAAAGGTCTCATTGGCGAAGACCAGGCTTCCCCAAAAACTACCGGGATTACCGTCAACGATGAGGGGCAAGTCCCCGTCGCTAGCGGCATTTAGGGCGGCATTATCGGGGACGAGCCGTGTGACGCCGGCCGGAATGGGATCGATTGGATCAACGGTTGGCTCGGCGGTATCTTCGCTGTCCTCAGAGGGTGTTGCAGTGCCATCCTCGGTCGGCTCCTCCGTAGCTTGGGTCGCGGTGGTGGTTGTGGCGGTACCGGGTCCGGCCTCCAGGTCGGGTGAGAAAAAGCCACTGAGCTGATTGACTGCCAACGCGACAACGGTGACCAAGATGATGGTCAGCACTACACCAACGAGCACCCGGGTGTACTTCGGGTTGTTTCCGCGGTCGTCGTCAGCGTCGTCGACAGACTCGCCGCCATCATCTAGTGCAGGGGCGCTGGCAGCGGCCGCGGCTGGGAAGTGCGATGCCGCCCGGCCGGTCTGATCAGCCCGGGAGCTTTCGGTACCGGCGTCGTAGTCCTGGTCAGACCAGAGTGATACTTTCGGCTGGCTCTGATCGCCGCCGCTACCTCCATCAGCGACTCGAGGTGCCACGGCCGGGGGTGGTGGAACCCGGGACCCGGGCGCCGGGGAGCCGGACGGGACTGCCCTGGTGGCGGCGACCGTGGCAGCGGCGCCTGCGGTGGCCCCTGCCGCCGCTCCTGCCGCAGGAGCTGCCTTGCCGAACTTCGGCAGACGTGCTCTTGACAAGCGAGACTTTCTGGCCGGGCGGTCATCCTCCTCTTCGGGACCGTAGTCGTCGTCGTCGTCGTACGTTTCCGGCTCGGTGGAGCGCGGCCCGCCAAAGATCTCGGACCCAAGGGTGTCGGTGAAGAACGGCTCAACAAATGGCGAGTCTCGGGGGACAACGAGATCCAGCAGATCGGCCGGTGCTGCCCGGTTGGTCACCAAGTAGGTGCTTTCGTCGGTGACACCCAAGTCCAGGACCTGAATGTTGCCGGCTCGTTCGCCCGTGGCAACCTCACGGGCTGTAGCCGCAATCTGGTCCGCATTGGAGGCTGAGGCCACCAGAATACTGACGGGCCGGTTGAGAACCTGATCCATGCCGTCGAGCACGAGATCCCGATCAGCAGAAGCCAGTACGTAGGCAGTGACCTTATAGCGGCCTCCCAATACTGAACCAACGTCTACTGGTTGTGGCACGTGTTCCTCCCGCGGAATGGTTGGATTGTCGGGTGTTGAGGGGGCTCCCCGTTCAACACGTCAAATAGGCTCCAGATGATTCCTACCAATGTTACCGGTCAGTTCGGCCGATACCCTGGTTTTCCCGGCGCACGCCGGGGCTGGGATCATTTGGCCCGGCTAAACCTCGCCAGCAAGGGAGCCAGAAACTCGTCCAGCTCCCTGATCCGCAGAACCTTCAGCATGACCAGGTAGACCCCCGTCATCAGGATCCCGCAGATTGCCAACGCGATGAATCCGGCAGGTACCGACCGCCAGACGAAACCGTCAGGACTGTACCCCCCGAAGAGCCAGAGCGCTCCAGCGCCAGCGGCGGCGGCAACCATGCCGGCAAGAGCGAGGCGTACGTGCACGTCGTACACGTGCCCGGCACCATACGAACCGATTTTGCGCACCAGGAACGCGTGGCTCACGACGACGGCGATCACGTTGCCCAGGGTGAAGCTGAGGGCAAGCAGCGGAACAATGTATTCAGGCGCGAAAGTTCCGGAGATGAGCGCAAGGCTAACACCGACGACCGAAAGGATGAGCTGAATCCGCAGTGGTGTGACAGCATCTTCAGCGGCATAAAACACCCGATTGAGGAAGAAGTTGGCGCTGAGGAAGGGCGCGCCGACGGCCAGCAGGGTGATGAGCACCGCGTTGAGTGCCCCGTCCGGGCGAATCCCACCCGAGAACAGCATGCCGAGTGGCACAGCCAGCGCAAGGAGGACCGCAGCACCGAACACTGTCGCCACGCCCATGATGCGCAGCCCTCGCGAGAGCGTCTCCCTGATCAGCGCAAGATCGTTGTTGTTGTGCGCCGCCGCCAGCTGATTAAACATGACAGTGGCAATGGACAGCGCAATCACCGAATGCGGCAGCACATACACCATGGTGCCGATATCCAGATTGAACGGGCCGGCAATTTGTTGGGGTGGCACGCGGGCGAGATAATCTGGGCGGGCCTCAGCGGCGATAGACGCGACGCGGATATTGACCAGGTATAACCCGTTCCCGACCAGCATGGTGATGATGGTGATGGAAGCCAGCTTCCCGGTGCGACCCAATCCCACCCCTCGCCAGCCGAAGGTTGGTTTGAGTCCCAGCCCAAGCCGTTTCAAGGGCCAGAGCAGGACGAGGGACTGAATGACGATTCCGAGGGTGGTTCCGCCGGCCAGCAGTAAGGTCTGGGAAGAGGTCCAGGATTCTGGCGTGTGGGAGCTGTCGATTTGCGAGCCCATCAGCACGATGAACGCCACTAGCGCTGTGATCGACACAATATTGTTGGCTACCGGCGCCCACATGTAAGGCCCGAAGGATCCGTTGGCGTTGAGCACCTGTCCGATAATCGCGTAGAGGCCGTAGAAAAAGATCTGCGGCAAACACCAGTAGGCAAAAATGGTGGCCAGCGCCAACCGGTCGCCGGAAAAATCCGTGACGAGCGAGGTGATCAGCGGCGCAGCAAGTGTCACCAGGGCCGTCAGCACCACCAGGACGATCACAGCGAGTGTGATGAGACGACTGATGAAGTCCGCGCCGCGATCCGGGCTCTGAGTGGCCTTGATGATTTGGGGAACCAGAACAGCGTTGAACACGCCGCCGGCCACCATGAGATAGATGAAGTTCGGCAACCCATTGGCAATGGAGAACGCATCCACCACTCCGCCGGATGCTCCGAGCGCCGTCGCGAGGAGGGCTACCCGAACCAGTCCGAGCACGCGCGAAACAAGGGTTCCAGCCGCCATGATTGCGCTTGAGCGGGCCGTCGTGTCTGGCGCCGCGGGACGAGCGTGCTTGCCACCGGCGTCGGTGGCTGGAGCTGCGGCGTCGCCAGGATGGTTCGCGCGGCTGGGTAAAACCCCAGCATCCTGGACGGGGAGGGAGGCTGTGTTTGAGTCCGACATCGTTGTCTATCGTCTCACCACTGGCCCGGCGGAGTTGACCCGGGGTCAGAGGTAGTCCGGCAAAACTTCCCGGGCAAGATCCGCGATGCGGCGCTCGTTAGGGAAGGATAGTTTCTTTCCCAGGTCTGCAAGCGGAACCCACGCCACGTCCACGGCTTCGTGGTCGGGGTCGTTTTCGATGGTCAGGTGACCACCCGTGGCGATCAACAGGTAGTGATGGACAGTCTTGTGGACGCGGTGTCCGCTAACGGTAAACCAGTAGTCGATGCCGCCCAGGGCGGTAATGATCCGGCCCTGGATTCCAGTTTCTTCCTCAATTTCCCGGACCGCGGCCTCTGAGTTGTTTTCGCTGCCCTCAGGGTGGCCCTTCGGGAGACACCACTCAAGACGGCCGCCCCGGTTCAACCGCGCGATGATGGCCACGTTAAGGAAATCATCGGACGTATCGACCACTATTCCACCGGATGAGACTTCTTCAACGGTCGGGAGCGAATGATGCACCTGTGGCGCGCCGACGCTGCCCATTGACACTGTCAACGGGGTCCGCTTTGGTGCGCTCGGAACAGGACGGTCCACGCAGACTACTCTAACGATCTTTCGCTTCAGTCGATGACGACAACTGGCCTTCGCCGTCTCCTCGCGCCGGTTCCCGCGTGTCGGGCACGAACGACGCCTCGCGGCCTCATAGTGGAGTTTTCCGTGTCATCTGGCACCCTTAAAGCACTATGGTGCACTTGCTAGACGACTCAACCCTGACCGCCCCGCTTCCTCCGGTTGTTACCGAATTGGGACAGCTGTTCGTCGCTGCCGGACACGAACTGTCCCTGGTGGGCGGGCCGGTGCGCGATCTCTTCCTGAAGCGAACCTCCCCGGATCTGGACTTCACCAGTGATGCAAATCCGGACCAGACTCTCGCAGTGATTCGCAGGTGGGCCGACTCCTATTGGGAAATCGGTAGGGACTTTGGCACTATCGGGCTCCGTAAGGGCAGCTTCATGATCGAAGTGACGACGTACCGGGCCGAAGCGTATGACCCGGCATCTCGCAATCCGATCGTCGCCTTCGGGGACACGCTGGAGGACGACCTCCTCCGCCGGGACTTCACGATCAACGCCATGGCGCTCCGGCTTCCATCAATGGAACTGGTCGATCCTTACGGCGGTGTCAAGGACCTACGGGCGGGTGTTCTGCGCACCCCCGGCACGCCGTCGTCGTCGTTCTCGGACGATCCACTGCGGATGATGCGCGCTGCACGATTCGTCTCCCAGCTGGGGATTGAGGTGGCGCCCGAGGTGTCGGAAGCGATGCTGGAAATGGCTCAGCGCATCACCATCATCTCCGCGGAACGGGTTCGCGAAGAACTGGTGAAGCTGATGCTGGGGGATGCCCCCCAGCGGGGCATTGATGTGATGGTGGAGAGTGGGCTGGCAGAATTCGTCCTGCCGGAGGTTTCCGCCCTGCGGCTCGAGATCGACGAGCACCACCGGCATAAGGACGTGTACCAGCACTCACTGACCGTCCTTGAACAGGCGTGCCGCCTTGAAACGGGCCCGGACGGAGCGGTACCAGGCCCCGATTTCGTGCTGCGGTTTGCGGCGTTGATGCACGACGTCGGCAAGCCAGCCACACGGAAATTTGAGCCGTCTGGGGCAGTGAGCTTCCGCCATCACGACATGGTGGGTTCCAAGCTCACTGCCAGGCGGATGAAGGCCCTCCGGTTTGATAACGATTCGATCAAGGCGGTGGCGCGCCTGGTGGAGTTGCATATGCGGTTTTATGGTTACGGCGAGGCGGGCTGGTCGGACTCGGCGGTGCGCAGGTATGTCAACGACGCCGGTACCCTGCTGGAGCGGTTACATCGTTTGACCCGGTCCGATGTCACTACCCGAAACCAACGCAAGGCCGAGCGGTTGGCATTTGCCTATGACGACCTCGAGGCGCGGATTGCTGAGCTGGCCGAACAGGAAGAGCTGGAATCCATCAGACCGGATCTCGACGGCGCCCAGATCATGGGTCTCCTGGACATTAAACCCGGTCCGGTGGTGGGCAGGGCCTACCGATTCTTGCTGGAGGAACGAATGGAACACGGACCGCATTCCGCAGCGGAAGCCGAGTCGAAGCTTCGGGCCTGGTGGGCGCTGCAATCCGAGGCGGCGACGTCATGAGTCTTTCCGGCGCCGCTTCAGCGGACCTGACACCCGCCGGCACGCCTCTACCGCAGCTGTGGCTGCTCCGCCATGGCGAGACTGAATGGTCCCGGGACGGCAACTACACTGGCCTCACGGATCTTCCGCTGACCAACATCGGAGAGCAGCAGGCGGTCGCCGCGGCGCGGCACCTTGAAGGGATCACGTTCGACGTGGTGCTGTCCTCACCGTTGCAGCGAGCTGTCCGGACAGCCCAGCTGGCGGGATTCCCCGACCCGCACATCCTGCCGTACGCCCATGAGTGGGATTACGGAGACAACGAGGGCCGTAACAGCGCCGATGTCCGGGCGGAGAATCCCGGTTACCTCATCTGGAACGACGGTGTGCCAAACGGGGAAACGCTCGCTCAGGTTGCTGACCGGGCCGACCAGGTGGTGTCCCTGGTGCAGGCAGGGTGCGGCACCCCGGCCGACCGGGATGCTTCAGCGCAGCCAGCCCGCCATGTGCTGCTGGTGGCACACGGCCACTTCCTCCGGGTAGTCGCTGCGCGCTGGCTCGAGCTTGGCCCGGCGCAGGGACGCCGCTTTGTCCTGGGCACCGCAGCAGTCTGTGCTCTGGGCTGGGACAAGCGGACGCCCGCCATTGTGCACTGGAATCTCTAACGAATTCCATGGTCATCCCACCTACCCCTGCCCCTTGAGGAGTAGGTGACCAGCCGCAGCACCGCCTCCAGGGGACCCACGGCGAATCGTGCGAGCCAGAGTCGGCTGAGCGCCAGTTGGGCACCGAACACGACGACGACGACGCCCAGCACCAGCGCAGGCGCCAGGACGTTGGCCAGGCCCAGCCCAAATCCGGTGAATACTACGGCGAGGACGAGGGACTGGCCTACATAATTGGTCAGTGCCATCCGACCGGCCGGCGCCAGTACGCCGAGGATAGCCTGACCGGGTGGTGAGCGGAACAGCAGCAGCAACAAACATACGTAGCCTGCGGTCACCAGCGGGGCGGTCAGTGTGGTGATGCCGGTGGTGAGCAGAGAAAACCGGTCACGGTCCGCATAGTAGAGGAGGTAGGACTGGCCCCCTGCAGCGAGCAGGCCAATCGGCAGGCAAAGCAGGGCGGTGCGGCGCAGGGCGGTGCTGCTGATCGGCCGTTCAAGTAGTCCAGTCCGGGCCGTGGCGAGACCGAGCAAAAACATGGCCAACGCCAGTGGTCCCTGGAAAAACAGCACGGAGGGAAACGCGACCAGGTAGCCCTCAATATTGGCGGCCAGGGCTGCTCCTGGTTCTGAGGTGATCGCCGCGACGTCGGGGGCCGGCACTGCGCCGTCGCCCGGTGGCAGGTTGAACATAGCGACAATGCCGCCGACCACGATGAGCAGGGCCGCCATGCCAACGATGATGCCCGCCGCTGTCAGAATGGCAGCTCGCGGACTGATGGCCCGCAGGCCAAGGAGAACCAACCCCATCACGGCGTAGGTCAGGAGGATGTCGCCGTAATACAGCAGGAGGCCATGGGCCAGGCCCAGGACTGCCAGGCCAGCCAGCCGACGCAAAGTTCGCGGTGCCGGCGACGCGCCCATCCGATGGGCCGCTCGCTCCTGCAGAACAAAGCTATATCCGAAGAGGAACGAAAAGAGGATATAGAACTTGCCCTCAAACATCGTGGTGGCAACAAACCGGACGGCTGTGTCCGACGTCGACCGATGATCGGGGCTGAGGTCGCCCGAGAGCGTCCAGGGGTCGGCGAAGTACCAGATGTTCACTGCCAGGATGCCGAAAAGCGCGAAGGCACGTAGCGCATCGAGTTCGCGGACCCGTTCCACAATCGCCCTCATCCCGGTGTTTTGGACCCGCAGTGGCGGGTGCTGCCAGCCTAGCCGTGAAGGGCCTGGGGGCGTGTCAGCGAAAGCGCCCTGGCGGTAAAGTTCCGGGCTCGGTAAATTTTCTGAAGATTATCGGCTAAAGCCCTAGCCGGTCGGGCATACCGTGGGGTAGCTTTGATTTGTGCCATTGGGAGTTATCAATCGAAAATTTGATGAGAAAATCCTGGCGCTGTCTCTATTCGCGCACTACAAGAAAGGGAGGTGGGAACTGTGAATACAAAATTACGCCGATCGTTTATCGCGTATACCGGTCCGACCTCCGTCGTTGCTGCGCACTAACTAACTAACTGCTGAACTTTCCGCCCGTCCAGGTTTCGGTCGGCGGGTCTCTTTCGGCACACCCTTTTTGCTCAGGCGCCCTCCGTCTTACTGCCCGTGCGCTGTTTTGCACGCGAACCTCGTTCGAGGACCCTTTCGTAACCCACCACATCCTGGAGACCCCTGTGTCAACTGCGCTCACCAGCCACCCATCCCCGTCCGCGTCGCCATCCCCGTCGCCGGAATCGGTCGCTGCACCCACCCCACCCACCCCACCCCCCACAGGTCGCCAGCATGGCGAGTTCATCATGGCCGGCAGTTTCACCTCCACCGGAGATCCGGAGGTGGGGACGCCCAGTTCGCCAGTGACCGTCATGCCCAACTACGCCCACCGGGAGGAGGTACACCTCATGTTGAAGAAGCTAAGGGACGGCATTGCCTTATGGAGCCGAATACCCGCCCCACCTCCGCCGTCCGCGAGGGATTCTATTGGCCGTTTTCTCCTGCCGCAGCACACCATGCACATCAAGTAGCTGGTTCGTCCGCCCTGCGAATAGACCCTTTCTGACCTGACTCAACGACCGCGAAGGAGGACTTGATGCAAGTCATCAGTCTTACCATCAGAGAAGCCCGCGCTTCCCAGCGCGGGCTTCCGCCGTTAACTGCGGCGGCCAACACAGTGCGCCGCAGACCCGCGCGGAATGTGCAGCCCGCACAGCACGTTATAGGGTCAATAGCGGCAGCTAACTGCCCGACAATACGAGCGCCTGGTAATTTTCCGGGACATTCATGCGAGAGGAGTTCCAGTGCCTCCGGTAAAACGTGTGGCAATGCTCTCTCTTCACACTTCCCCGTTGGATCAGCCCGGCGCCGGTGACGCCGGCGGAATGAACGTCTACGTGCGGTCGCTGGCCCTCGAGTTGGCCCGCGTGGGAATCGACGTCGAGATCTTCACCCGCGCGGCTTCCGAAGGTCAACCCCACTCAGAAGAGCTCGCCCCGGGTGTCATGGTCAGACACCTGCGAGCCGGCCCCCAGCGCAAGGTGCCCAAAGAGCAACTGCCGGGCTTGTCGGAGTCATTTACCGATGCCATCGCCGAGGTCACCGATCTGCTGGCAGATGGTCACTTTGATGTCATCCACTCCCACTATTGGGTGTCCGGGAGCGTTGGGCTGACCGTCAGCGCCGGCCTGAACCTTCCCCTGGTCCACTCGATGCACACCATGGGCCGGGTCAAGAACATTCGTCTGCACGCGGGTGGGACGCCTGAGCCGGAGGTGCGGGTTGCTGGTGAACAGGCGATCGTCGACGGCGCGTCCAGGCTCATCGCCAATACCAGCACCGAGGCGGCGGAGCTCGAATCCCTGTACGGCGCCGTGCCCGAACGTGTGGACATTGTGGCGCCGGGAGTTGACCTGGATACGTTCAACCCGGTGTCCCGTGAGGAGTCTAGGGCATCCCTGAACTTCTCGCCTGACGCGTTTCACGTGGTTTTCGCCGGACGCATCCAGAAACTGAAGGGACCGCAGGTGCTGGTCGCCGCTGCCGCAGACCTCGCCGCCCGCCGTCCCGATATTCCCTTGCAACTGAGTGTCCTTGGCTCCGGCAGCGGTGCTGAAGCCCTGCGGCTGCAACCACTCATCGACGACGCCGGGCTGCAGGACACGGTGCGCCTCTACCCCCCGGTGCAGGCCACCCAGTTGGCGCACTGGTTCCGGGCATCGGATCTCGTGGCAATGCCCTCCTTTACCGAATCCTTCGGCCTGGTGGCCCTGGAGGCCCAGGCCTGCGGCACACCGGTCCTCGCAGCCAACGTGGGAGGATTGCCGCAGGCAATCAGCGACGGCCGCACCGGCACGCTGGTCAACGGACACACACCGGCGCTCTGGTCGGCCGCCCTGGAAACCATGTACGACGACGCCAACACCCGCGCCTCGCTGGGCCGCGGCGCCGCGATTCACGCGCTTGCTTTCGGGTGGCAGCGGACCGCGCTCCTCACCGCGCAAAGTTACCGCACCGCCGTCGAACGTTTCCAGGAGGCAGCCGCCCGCTGACCTTCGGGCGCGCTCCCACCGGGCCGGGCGGCTCACCTAGGATGGACTGGTGAACTCCGCTGAACTTGCCGCCTACCTCGACTCTGTCCGAATCACGGGGAATGTCGCCACACCCCGCGAAGATAACCTCCGGCACATGCAGTTGTTCCTTGAGGGCAGCGAACACCTCGAGTTCGGCGTCCGCACCACTCGCCAGTGGGTGTTCGACGAGGTGTTCGACCTGATGCGTGATCGCGTAGGGATTAACCCGGACCGCGGTCATCTGGCCGGACAGGACACTATTGGCTCAGCCAACTGCGTGGCCGCCCTGGATCGGTTTGGTTCGGTGTTCGGCGCCGCGGTGGCGGCGGGGCAACGCATTCTGTTCGCGACCGGTCACCCGGCGGGACTGCTCCCAGTCCACGCGGCCCTCGCCGCTGCCGCCCGACAGTCTGGCGCCACTGTGGTCGACGTTCCGGAGGGCCAGGCGTTCCGGCAGGGCGATATCCGGCAACTCTTTGGGGTACTGGTCTGGCATCAGCATGGCGGTCTGGTGCACACCCATTCACCGGAGCCGATGCAATTGAGCCTCGACCTGCTGGCGGCGAACGGGGAGCCGGCACCCGACCTGGTGGTCGCCGACCACGGCTGGGCCGGTTATGCCGCCAGTGCGGGGATTGCGGCCCTGGGCTTCGCCGACTGCAACGACCCGGGCCTGTTCGTATCGGAGGCGGAAGGCCAACTGAAGGTTGCTGTACCGCTGGACGACAATCTCTGCCCTGGACTCTACGAGCCCATGATTGAGTACCTATTGGAGCAGTCAGGGCTCCACTGACCCCCGGCACACCGCTGGTAGATTTGACGCTGTGCCCAGACCTGCGGCATCACAAGACTCAATCCTGACGCGCCACAAGCCCAGAGGACTGTTCGACAATGAAGTCTTTGCCCACGCCAGCGAGCGATCTGGATGTCGCTCGCAACGCCGACATCCAACCCATCGATGAGATCGCCACAAAAGCAGGCATTCCGATCGCCGCGCTCGAACACTACGGTCGCTACAAAGCCAAGATCGACACCGCCAAGCTCCTCCCGAACCCCGCGAAGTCACCGGGCAAGGTGGTGCTGGTCACCGCGATGAGCCCCACACCGGCGGGTGAAGGAAAATCGACCTGCACCGTCGGACTCGCCGATTCCCTTGCACGCGCTGGGCGCAACGTCATGATTGCCTTGCGCGAGCCGTCACTGGGCCCGATCCTGGGCATGAAGGGCGGCGCGACCGGCGGCGGATACTCGCAGGTCCTGCCCATGGAGGACATTAACCTGCATTTCACTGGTGACTTTCACGCGGTCACCTCGGCGAACAACGCGCTGATGGCGTTGGTGGACAACCATATTTATCAGGGCAACCAGCTGAACATCGATCCACGCCGGATCACCTTCAAGCGGGTGCTCGACATGAATGACCGGGCACTGCGGGAAGTGGTGATTGGGTTGGGCGGTCCCACCCAGGGCACCCCCCGCCAGGACGGCTTCGACATCACTGTCGCCTCGGAGATCATGGCCGTGTTCTGTCTGGCCTCGGACCTGCGGGACCTCAAGCAGCGGCTGGCGCGCATCACCTTCGGCTACACGTTTGACCGCAAACCCGTCACTGTCGGCGACCTCGGCGTCGAGGGAGCCCTTACTCTGCTGCTGCGCGACGCGATCAAACCGAACCTGGTGCAGAGCATCGCCGGCACCCCGGCCCTCGTGCACGGGGGGCCGTTCGCGAACATTGCGCACGGCTGCAACTCGGTCATCGCCACCAGCACCGCCCGGCAGCTGGCCGACATTGTGGTGACCGAGGCCGGCTTCGGCGCAGACCTGGGCGCGGAGAAGTTTATGGACATCAAGGCGCGGTACGCGGATGTGGCTCCGGCCGCTGTCGTCATCGTCGCGACCATCCGTGCACTCAAAATGCACGGCGGGGTGGCCAAAACCGACCTGAAGGAACCCAACAGGGCCGCGCTTGAGTCGGGTGTGGCCAATCTGCGGCGCCATGTCCATAATGTCGAGAAGTTTGGCATCTCACCGGTGGTGGCTATCAACCGGTTCGCGACCGACACCGACGAGGAGCTTGAGTGGCTGCTCGCCTGGTGCGCCACCGCCGGCATCCCGGCAGCCGTGGCCGATGTGTGGGGGCAGGGTGGTGGCGGGTCCGGCGGGGACGAGCTGGCGGCAAAGGTGTTCACCGCGTTGGACGGGCCGCAGGATTTCCATCACCTGTATCCGTTGGAGCTTTCGGTCGAAGATAAGATCCGCACTATTGTGCAGGAGATTTACGGAGCCGACGGCGTCGACTTTTCGGTGCCGGCACTGCGCCGGCTCGCCGAGATCGAAGCCAACGGCTGGGGCGGGCTGCCGGTCTGTATGGCGAAGACCCAGTACTCGTTCTCCGACGATCCCTCAGTGCTCGGAGCGCCGAAAGGGTTCACTGTGCATGTGCGCGATCTGATCACCAAAACCGGTGCCGGATTCATTGTGGCGCTGACGGGCACGGTCATGACCATGCCGGGGCTGCCGAAGGATCCGGCCGCGATGCGGATGGACGTCGACGACGACGGCGGCGCGGTGGGCCTTTTCTAACCGGCTAAACACCGAAGGGCCGACCGTGTGTGATGCACGGTCGACCCTCAGGGCGATGCGGAAGGTTAGCCGGGGTTAGCGGTCGAGTTCCCCGCGGATGAAGGCCTCTACCTTTTCGTGGGCGATATCATCAGCGAACTGCTCCGGTGGTGACTTCATGAAGTAGCTGGATGCGGAGAGCAGGGGTCCACCAATGCCGCGGTCCATGGCGATTTTCGCGGCGCGGATGGCGTCGATAATCACACCTGCCGAGTTGGGAGAGTCCCAGACCTCAAGCTTGTACTCAAGGGAAACGGGCGCATCGCCGAAGTTGCGCCCTTCCAGGCGGACAAAGGCCCACTTGCGGTCATCGAGCCAGGCAACATAGTCGGATGGGCCGATGTGGACGTTGCGTTCGCCCAGGTCAGCCTGCACGTTGGAGGTCACAGCCTGCGTCTTGGAGACCTTCTTGGATTCAAGGCGGTCCCGCTCCAGCATGTTCTTGAAGTCCATGTTGCCGCCAACGTTGAGCTGGTAGGTGCGGTCCAGCGTGACGCCGCGGTCTTCGAAGAGCTTCGCCATAACACGGTGGGTGATGGTCGCACCGATCTGGCTTTTGATGTCGTCGCCGACGATTGGCACACCGGCCGCAGTGAATTTGTCGGCCCACTCCTTGGTCCCGGCGATAAATACAGGCAGGGCGTTGACGAACGCAACCTTGGCGTCAATGGCGCACTGGGCGTAGAACCGAGCCGCGTCTTCCGATCCGACGGGCAGGTAGCACACCATGACATCAACATTGTTGGCGGTAAGTTCGGCGACGACGTCGACCGGCTCGGCGTCGGACTCCACGATGGTCTCGCGGTAGTACTTGCCCAGACCGTCGAGGGTGTGGCCCCGCTGGACCTTGATGCCGGTTGGGGGTACATCGGCAATCTTGATGGTGTTGTTCTCGCTGGCACCGATGGCGTCGGCTAGGTCCAGGCCCACCTTCTTACCGTCGACGTCGAATGCGGCAACAAACTCGACGTCATTGACGTGATACTTGCCGAACTCCACGTGCATCAGGCCGGGGATTGACGCGGTGGCATCAGCATCCCGGTAGTAATGTACGCCCTGCACCAGTGACGCCGCACAGTTGCCGACACCGACGATTGCTACCCTAATGGGGTTAGTTCCCACTGTTCTCCTCTTGAATCACTTCTCATTGTCGACCCGCCGGATTTCTCCCGTAACGGACCGAGCAGCTAATCCAGTCTACTTCTTATTCTCAACACAGGATTGTCCCGAAGCATTCCAGCTCCCTGATATATCAGGGAAGCTCGATGTTTACCCTTGCCGCAGCTCGGTAGGATTCAGGGATGGGAACCGGTCAGTCCCGGCGTCGGCCGGTACGCATCTCGGTGCCGTCGCGCGCTGATGCGCTGCTGCGGAACTTCACCGAATTGATCGGTGGACCCCTCGGGCTCCGAACCAGTCCGGGCAGGATCGACCCGGGGACGTTCACCATGGAACGGGTGCTGGTCCTTCTGACGACCGTGGCGGCGGTACTCGCCGTCCTTATCAAAAACCCGTGCCGGATCGAGGGATGGGTTGGGCCCGACCAGTACTACATGGCGTGCTATTCGCAATGGCCCGAGGCATTCAATCAGGTGGGTGAGGGTATCCCCTTCCTTCAGCTGGGGCACTCGGCGCTGACCGGTGGGTTTGCGGGTGTGACGGCAAACCTGGTCCCTCCGGGGAGCACCCTGCTCTACTACGACCTCCACTCGGTGTTGGCTGTGGCGGCGTGGCTCGTCACTGCCTGCGTGACCGTACGAATGACCCACCGAAGGCCGTGGGACGCCGCCATGGTTGCGGTCGCGCCCATGATCATCCTCGCCGGTTTTGTCGGCTGGGACCTGTGGGCGGTGATGCTCGCCGCCCTCGGTATGTTGTCCTTCGCCCGCAGCCAGTTTGCAGCGGCGGGCGCCTTTCTCGGCCTGGGCACTGCGATCGCCGGCTACCCGGTGTTGATCTTCGGGGCGGTGGCCGTGCTGGCGGTGCGCACCCGCGAAACCAGTGGTGCCGTGATGACCGGAGCGGTGCTTGGTGGGACCTGGGTGGCCGTGAACCTCCCCTTCACTCTGTCTAATCCCCAGGCGTGGGTGGCCCAGATCACTGGCTACCTGACGCAGGGGGCAGACCATTCCTCGGTGTGGTTCGCCTACAACGCCTTGGCGGCACGTACCGGCGGCAGGGAACTGGACTCCGCCGCTATCTCGGTGGTGTCGACCCTTGGGTTTGTTCTGGCCTGCGGCGGCATCGTCGCGCTCGCGCTGCTCGCTCCCCGCAGGCCACGGCTCGCGCAACTGACGGTCCTTTTGGTGGGGGCATTGATCTTGACCGCCAAGGGATACTCCCCACAGCACGCGATCTGGATGATTCCCCTGGTGGCACTGGCGTACCCAAAATGGCGAACCTTCCTCACCTGGCAACTTCTCGAAGCCGGCCACTGGTGGGCTCTGATGGTGTATCTCGGCCGGGAGTCGAGCGGCGGAGCAGCCCAGAACAACATTGACCTCCCATACTACTTACTCGCCGTTTTCGGACATATGTTAGCTATGGCATATATTATGTTTCGAGTGGTGGAGGGCATCCTTGAGCCGGGCCAGGACCCGGTGCGGCGCCTCGACATTGACGACCCGCAGGGTGGCCCATTCGACCGAGCTGCCGACCGCCGCAGCCCAGCGGCCACTTCGCCCTGATACGTCCTCGGGTAGGCTTGAGCCGTCCTACCCTTGAACTGAAAGATCACCCGTGACCGCAGTTGGCCTTCGCTTTGAGAAACTCAGCACGGAAGACTTCGAGGCCATATCAGCTGCCCATCCGACGGTGGTGATCCCCCTGGAACAAACGCCCCAGTGGGCGGCCTTCGAGGCCAGCCGCGGGCGCACGCCGTACGGCATCTGGTCGTACTACGACGGCGCCACCCTGATTGCCGTCGCCAGTTTCCTGTGGAGCACGAGGCGTTTCAGGAATTCACTGGTCGTCGTTAACGGGCCCGTCTGGTTTGCCGACCGTACCCCCGCTGCCGAGGCACGGCTGATGAGGACCGTCCGGGAACAGTTCAGTGCGGATCCCGGCATCAGCCCGCTATACGTCCGGCAGCAGGTGCACCATCCACAGGATCTGGCCACTGGGCCCATCGAGCACGGGTGGTACGAGCGGGAAATCGTTGTCGACCTCACCCCCGGCGAAGCAGACATCTACAAGTCGTTCCGCCCCAACGCCCGCAACAGTATCCGCCGGGCCGAACGGGCTGGCGTCGAGATCCGCAGCATCGACCGGGCCGAGTGGCGCACCGTCTTCAGAAGCGACCTGTTTCCCATCCTCGAGGAGACCGCCGCCAGGGATGGATTCACCAGCTTCGGGTCCGCCTACTACGAAGAGCTCCTCGAACAGTTGGGCGATCACCTTCGCCTGATGGTGGCCTATCTTGACGGACAGGCCATCAGCTGGCTCATCACGACCGAGTACCGCGGATATTCGGTGTACTACTTCGCGGCGAGTACCCACGCCGCGCGGAAAATCTTTGCGCCCTACCTGTTGCTGTGGCACGCCTTCAGGGAACTCAAGGTGGCCGGTAACCACAGCTGCGGGCTGACGGGCATCGTGAGCGACAACTACCCGCAGCTCATCAATGTGACCACCTTCAAACGAAACTTCTCCAGGAATGTAGTGGACGTGCCCACCACCTACGACATTCCCCTGAGCCCACTGCGTTACCGGGCGGTCGCCGCCGCACTCAAGGCGCGGCGCACCCTGCCTAGGGTGGCCCGTTCAGTGGTTGCCTCGACCAGGGCTCGTGCCGCCTCACTGGTGCGACGGCGGAACCACGGTGACTGACGCAGCGGTTGTCGGATCGGGGCCCAATGGGCTGGCGGCCGCCGTCGTCCTTGCCAGGGCGGGACTCAGCGTGAGGGTCTACGAGGCGGCGGCCACCATCGGTGGGGGAGCCCGCACCGGTGAACTCGTTCCGGAGCATCTGCACGACCTCTGCTCAGCCGTACATCCCATGGCTATCGCCTCGCCGTTTTTCTCCCAGTTTGACCTGCAGCGGCGCGTCGACTTCACGGTTCCGGAGGTCTCCTACGCGCACCCGCTCGACGGTGGCCGGGCGGGCGTGGCTTTTCGCGACCTCGGGCGTACCGTCGCCGGCCTCGGTCAGGATGGCCCCGCTTACCGCCGCCTGATGGAACCGCTGGTGCGGGACATCGAAGGCACCCTCGACGTCGCGTTGAACCACCTGCTGCGGGTTCCTCGCCATCCGGGGGTCGCGATGAGATTTGCCGCGGCGGCGCTGGATCAGGGGACCCCACTGTGGAACCGGCGGTTCAGCACCGACGCGGCAGCCGCTCTGTTCACCGGTGTCGCTGCGCACCCGGTGGGCCGCCTCCCGTCCCTCCCCTCTGCGGGGGCCGGGCTGGCGTTGGGGGCGCTGGCCCACGCCGGCGGGTGGCCCATCCCGATGGGCGGATCGCAATCAATTGCCAACGCGATGGCCGACGACCTCCGGGCGCACGGCGGCGAAATTGTCACCGACCACACTGTCCGGTCACTCTCGGAGCTCAGCGGTGTGCCGACTGTCCTGCTCGACGTGGCTCCTCCCTCGGTCCTCCAGTTGGCAGCAGGCCGGTTACCGCGCAGCTACGAACGGGCGCTGCAGCGCTTCCGGTTCGGCGATGGCGCCTGCAAGGTTGCCTTCATCCTTTCCGGCCCCGTGCCGTGGAGCAATCCCGCCGTGGCGCGCGCCGGAACCGTGCATCTGGGAGGAACGCGGGCCGAGATCGCCTCCTCCGAATCCCAGGTCGCTGCAGGGAACCACCCGGAAAGCCCCTACGTGTTGCTGTCCCAACCGTCACTCTTCGATCCATCGCGGGCCCCCGCGGGACGCCACATTCTCTGGACCTACTGCCATGTGCCGAGCGGGTCGACCCGTGACATGGTCGATGCCGTCACCGCCCAGATCGAACGCTTCGCTCCCGGGTTCCGCGACGTCGTCGTGCGCTCCTTCACGACGACGGCGGCTGAGCTGGGAACTTCCAACGCCAACTATGTGGGGGGTGACTTCGGTGGCGGCGCAGTGACCCTCCGCCAGATGGTCGCGCGACCCGTGCTGTCCCTGTCTCCCTGGCGGACCCCGCTCGATGGGGTGTACCTCTGTTCAGCGTCGACGCCGCCCGGGCCGGGAGTGCACGGGATGAGCGGATTCCACGCAGCCCGGCTGGCTTTGCGTCAGGTGTTTGGGCTGCCGGTTCCGTCGCTTGGTCTGGGGCCGGAAAAGTTAATAGGCATTTAACCGTGAGGAATACCCGCCGGGCCACGTCTTATAACTGTAGGAACTCAGATTTTGGGTGTACCTACCAAGCAACTACCCACCTTAGAGAGAAGGACCTATGAGCTTCATGGATAAGGCAAAGAACAAGGCCGAAGAACTTGCTGGCAAGGCGAAGGAAGCCGTCGGTGACGCCACCGACAACCAGGACGTCAAGCGCGAGGGTCAGGTCGACCAGGGGTCGGCCCACACCAAGCAGGCTGGCGAGAACGTCAAGGACGTCTTCAAGGGCGACAAGTAGTCCTTCGAATCAGAGGATCGGCCACTACCGGCCGGTCCTCTGGGGTTTAACGTGCCGGCGGGGTCGACCTGGACACTTGGGGTGAGGATGTCCACCCCAAAGCTCCAGATTGCTCACCAGAACACGGGAAACGCGGTTTTTGGCACTCACGTGCACCGCCGAGTAAGCTAGGTCACGATTCTCATAACTTCATAGCCCTTGATCTGCAGCGGGAGAGTACTTCCGTAGACACACACTCCGGCAGGCGCCGTAGGAGCAAATCCTCCCCAGGAATCTCTCAGGCCCAGTACCGCTGCGGCTAGGCAACTCTGGAAAGCAGGCGGACAGCTCACGTCCACCTCACCGACGGTGCAAGCAGGCGTGTAGTCCTGCGGAATCTCTCAGGTCCCATACAGAGCGGGGAGGAACTCACCACCGTCCGGGCCGACGCCCGGACCTCATCAAGGGAGTTCCCATGACTGCTCAGCCCCTCACCGAATCGACTTTCGCCGACCGCCACATCGGCCCTCGCTCGACCGCCGCCACCCAGATGCTCTCCATGTTGGGTTACCCCAGCCTCGACAAGCTGGTTGAGGTCGCTGTCCCCGCGAACATCCGCTCCGCCGGACCGCTGAACCTCCCCGCAGCGCTCAGCGAGTCGCAGGTGCTCGCGCAGCTGCGCGCCATCGCCGGTAAAAATACGACGGCAGTCCAGATGATCGGCCAGGGCTATTTCGACACCGTGACCCCGCCGGTCATCCGCCGCAACGTCCTCGAGGCCCCTGCCTGGTACACCGCGTACACCCCGTACCAGCCCGAGATTTCCCAGGGGCGCCTCGAAGCTCTCCTGAACTTCCAGACCATGGTCCAGGATCTCACCGCACTACCGATCGCCAACGCCTCATTGCTTGACGAAGCCTCAGCCGTCGCCGAGGCAGCGCTTCTGATGCGCCGGTCCGGCAAGAACAAGGGCAAGACGGTGCTCGACGCTGACTGCCTGCCGCAGACGATCGCCGTCGTCCGGGGCCGCGCCGAAGCCCTCGGCTTCGAGGTGGAAGTTGCAGACCTCAGCCAGGGACTCCCCGATGGTGACATCAACGGCATCATCCTTCAGCAACCGGGCGCCTCGGGCGCCCTCCGCGACCATGGTTCGCTCATTGCGGCAGCGCACGACGGCGGTGCCCTCGTCACCGTCGCCGCCGACCTCCTGGCACTGACCCTGATCATGGCGCCGGGCGAGCAGGGCGCGGACATCGCCGTCGGCTCCGCCCAGCGATTCGGTGTCCCCCTCTTCTTCGGCGGCCCACACGCCGCGTACATGGCGGTTCGTAAGGGCCTCGAGCGGATGCTTCCCGGCCGACTGGTTGGGGTGTCGAAGGACGCCGACGGCGCACCCGCCTACCGTCTCGCCCTGCAGACCCGTGAGCAGCACATCAGACGTGAAAAGGCGACGTCGAACATCTGTACCGCTCAGGCGCTGCTGGCCATCGTCGCCAGTATGTACGCGGTCTATCACGGCCCGGACGGGTTGAAGGCCATCGCAGAGCGGGTGCACTCACAGGCCGCCCGGCTGGCAGCCTCGCTTGCTGGCACCGTCACTGTTGTCCACGCCGACTTCTTTGACACCCTGTTGCTGAACGTCCCGGGAAAGGCCACGGAATTCCTGGCCAGGGCCGAGGCCGCGGGGATTAACCTTCGTCTGGTCGACGAGGATCATCTGGGGGTCTCCTGCGACGAAACCACCACCGAGGAGCACCTCGCCACCCTCGCCGACGTGTTCGGTGTCGACCAGGTTGCCGAGCTGCACGGCCCGGCAGCGATCCCAGCGGATCTGGTCCGCACCTCGACCTACCTGACCCACCCGGTGTTCGCCAGCCACCGCTCGGAAACCCAGCTGCTGCGGTACCTGCGCCGCCTCTCCGACAAGGACCTCGCACTGGACCGCACCATGATCCCGCTGGGCTCGTGCACCATGAAGCTGAACGCCACAGTGGAGATGGAGCCCATCTCCTGGCCGGAGTTCGCCACCATCCACCCGTTTGCCCCCGCCCACCAGACCGAGGGCTGGCGCTGGCTGATCGAAGATCTTGAGGACAAGCTCGCCGAGATCACCGGCTACGCCAAGGTGTCCATCCAGCCCAACGCTGGCTCCCAGGGCGAACTGGCCGGGCTCCTCGCGATCCGCGGCTACCACCTGTCCCGCGGCGACCAGGACCGTAACGTCTGCCTGATCCCTTCCTCCGCCCACGGCACCAACGCCGCGTCAGCAGTGCTGGCAGGGATGAAGGTCGTGGTGGTCAAGACCGCCGACGACGGCAACATCGACCACGACGACCTCGAGGCAAAGATTGCCCTGCACGCCGAGCGACTCTCGGCCATCATGATCACCTACCCCTCGACGCACGGCGTGTTTGAGGAAGATGTCCGCTGGGTCTGCGGTCAGGTGCACGACGCCGGCGGCCAGGTCTACATCGATGGCGCCAACCTCAACGCACTGGTGGGCCTGGCGAAGCCGGGAGAGTTCGGCGGCGACGTCTCGCACCTGAACCTGCACAAGACGTTCTGCATCCCGCACGGCGGCGGCGGGCCGGGCGTAGGCCCGGTCGCGGTTGCCGAGCACCTTGCGCCGTTCCTGCCCGGCGACGCGGCAGCACCGGACACCGGGTCGGCTGGTGTTCCCATCTCCGCCTCACGGTACGGTTCCGCGGGGGTGCTCCCGATCTCGTGGGCGTACGTGGCCCTGATGGGAGGCGAAGGCCTGACCTCGGCCACCGGCCATGCCCTGCTGGCCGCCAACTACGTTGCGGCCCGACTCACCGAGCACTTCCCCGTGCTCTATTCCGGTGAAAAGGGTCTGGTGGCGCACGAGTGCATCCTTGACCTGCGGCCATTGACCACTGCCACCGGGGTGACCGCCGAGGACGTCGCCAAACGCCTCATTGATTACGGTTTCCATGCACCGACACTAAGCTTCCCCGTCGCCGGAACCCTGATGGTTGAGCCCACCGAGTCCGAGGACATCGGCGAGCTGGACCGTTTCATCGACGCCATGATCGCTATCAAGGGCGAGATCGACCAGGTGCAGGCAGGCGAATACACGCTGGAGGAGAGCCCGCTGCGGCAGGCGCCGCACACCGCGTTTGCGCTGATCAGTGACACCTGGGATCAGGCGTACCCGCGCGAACTCGCGGCCTACCCGGTACGGACGTTAAAGCACAACAAATACTTTCCTCCCGTGCGACGCATCGACGGCGCGCACGGCGACCGCAACCTGGTGTGCTCCTGCCCGCCCATTGAGGACTTCGAACACTGAAGCTTGTACCCGCTCGGCCGCCGGCCGCGCGGGTAGACCCAAGACGCTCGACTGGAAGGACTCACCCATGACCAAGCAGACAGCCCTGTACGCCGAACATGAACTACTTGGAGCAAGTTTCACCGACTTCGGTGGATGGCAGATGCCCCTGAAGTACCGCAGCGAACTCGAAGAGCACCACACCGTCCGCCGCGCAGCGGGACTCTTCGACCTCTCCCACATGGGCGAGGTGTGGGTCACCGGCACCCAGGCCGCCGGGTTCCTAAACTATGCGCTGGTGGGCAACCTCGCCGCTATCGCCGTCGGGAAAGCCAAGTATTCGCTGATCTGCACCGAGGACGGCGGTGTGATCGATGACCTCATCGTCTACCGTCGTGCCGACGACCGGTTCCTCGTGGTCCCCAACGCCAGCAACGCCGACACCGTTGCGGCGGCCCTGCAGGAACGCTCGGAAAACTTTGACGTGACTGTGGAGGACAAGTCGGAAAGTACCGCACTGATCGCTGTGCAGGGCCCCGCAGCAGAGGCCATTCTGCTCGAAATCGCCGCCGCCGAATCTCGCCAACCGATCACCGACCTGAAATATTACGCCGCTGTCGAGGTGGAACTGGCCGGACTGCAGGTCCTGCTGGCCCGCACCGGCTACACGGGTGAGGACGGCTTCGAGCTGTTCATCAGCAATACCGAAGCGGTGCAACTGTGGAAAGCGGTCGCCGCAGCCGGAGTGAAACACCAGCTGGCGCCCTGCGGGCTCGCCTCGCGGGACTCGCTCCGCCTTGAGGCGGGGATGCCGCTCTACGGCAACGAGCTCGGGTTGGACACAAACCCCTTCGAGGCGGGTCTCGGTGGGGTGGTCAGCCTGAAAAAGAGCGACAACTTTGTCGGCCGGTCAGTGCTGGAACCACTCAAGGAAGCGCAGCTGAAACGGAAACTGGTCGGTCTGCAGGGCACCGGCCGCCGGTCGGCGCGCGCCGGGTATGAGGTCGTCGTCGACGGCTCGGTCGTTGGCACAGTGACCTCGGGGCTTCCCAGCCCGACCCTGGGCTACCCCGTGGCGATGGCCTATGTCGAGGCGGGGCTCGCCGAGCCGGGTACTGAGGTTCACGTCGACCTCAGGGGAAAGCCGGAGTCCTTCACCGTGGTCCCCACCCCGTTCTACCGCCGCCAGAAATAACCACATTTCACATACCCCGAAAGGCATATACCCACGTGAGCATCATTAAACCAGGACTCCGCTACTCGGCCGAACACGAATGGATCGACGCCCCACCAGCCGGACCGGCCACCGTCGGCGTGTCAGCTATCGCCGCCGATGCGCTTGGCGACGTCGTCTACGTCAGCCTCCCCGAGGTGGGCGACACCATCACCGCCGGCGAAAGCTGCGGTGAGGTCGAGTCGACCAAGTCAGTGTCCGACCTCTATGCCCCCGTCACCGGTGAGGTCACCGAGATCAACCAGGACGCCGTTGATAATCCAGGTGTCCTCAACGAGGATCCCTATGGAGCAGGTTGGCTATTCAAGGTCGACGTCGCCAGCGAGGGCCCACTCCTCTCCGCCGGGGAATACGCCGCGACGAACGGGATCGACGCATGAGCACCCAAATGCAGCCCGACACGATCGGTCACCTCAACGCGAACCTCGTCGACCTCGATCCGGAGGTGGCACACAGCATCGACGCTGAGCTCACCCGGCAGCGCAACGGACTCGAGATGATCGCCTCCGAGAATCACACCCCGGTGGCAGTCATGCAGGCGCAGGGCTCGGTGCTGACCAACAAGTACGCCGAGGGCTACCCCGGCCGCCGCTACTACGGCGGCTGCGAGCACGTCGATGTCCTCGAACAGTTGGCCATCGACCGCGTCAAGGCACTCTTCGGTGCGGGTTTCGCCAACGTCCAGCCGCACTCCGGAGCACAGGCAAACGCCGCCGTCATGCACGCCCTGATCAAACCCGGCGACACCATCATGGGCCTGAACCTCGCCCACGGCGGCCACCTGACCCACGGCATGCGGATCAACTTCTCCGGCCGGCTCTACAACGTGATCCCCTACCAGGTGCGCCCTGATGATTATCGGGTGGACATGGACGACGTCGAACGCCTCGCCCGCGAGCACAAGCCGCAGCTCATCGTCGCGGGCTGGTCCGCCTACGCGCGGCAGCTCGACTTTGAACGGTTCAGGAGCATCGCCGACGAGGTGGGCGCATACCTGATGGTCGACATGGCACACTTCGCCGGTCTGGTCGCCGCAGGGCTGCACCCCAGCCCGGTGCCGCACGCCCACGTCACCACCTCCACCACGCACAAGACCCTGGCCGGTCCGCGCGGCGGGATCATCCTCAGCAACGACGCCGCGATTGCCAAGAAGATCAACTCAGCAGTGTTCCCGGGTCAGCAGGGCGGACCGCTCGAGCACGTCATCGCCGGCAAGGCTGTCGCCTTCAAGATCGCTGCTTCCATCGAATTTAGGGAACGCCAGCAGCGGATCCTGGATGGCGCGCGGATCCTTGCGGACCGACTCACCCAGCCGGACGTCGCCGAGCACGGCATTTCGGTGGTCAGCGGTGGTACCGATGTTCACTTGGTCCTGGTGGACCTGCGGAACTGCGAACTCGATGGCCAGCAAGCCGAGGACCGGCTCGCGCAGATCGACATCACCGTCAACCGCAACGCAGTGCCCTTCGACCCCCGGCCACCCATGGTCACCTCGGGACTGCGGATCGGCACGCCCGCCCTCGCCAGCCGTGGATTCGAAGCCGCAGCCTTCGTCGAGGTGGCCGACATCATCGCGGAGGCCCTCATCGCTCCGGCGAACGCCGACCTCTCGGCACTCGGGCAACGGGTGGAAGCGCTGGCGGCAGAGCACCCGCTGTACGCAGACGTCGTGCCATTCGGCGCGGGCACCCAGAACCACGGCTAAGGAACTCCATGCCCATCAGTGCGTTCGACCTGTTCAAAATAGGGATCGGCCCCTCCAGCTCCCACACCGGGGGGCCGATGACCGCCGCGTTCCTTTATACGGAGCTGATGGAGCAGCGCGGCCTGGCGGATGCAGTGCAGCGGGTCGAGGTAGAGCTGTTCGGCTCGTTGGGCGTGACCGGCCACGGGCACGGCACCATCAAGGCGGTCATCCTGGGGCTCGAAGGCGAGCGGCCGCAGCTGGTCGACCCGGTGGCCGCCGGTCCCCGCGTCGATGAGGTGGCGCAGACCCGCCGGCTGCGGTTCGCCGGTCGCCGGGAGATCGACTTCGATCCTGAGGTAGACCTGATCATGCACCGGCGGAAGCGGCTCGACTTCCACACCAACGGGATGCGGTTCCATTCCTACGGCGCCGACGGCAGCGAGCTGCTGGTCCGGGACTATTTCTCCGTGGGCGGCGGATTCGTGCTGGATGAGGACCAGATCGGCGCGGACCCCGCCGCGGAGGCGACCGTGCCGGTGCAGCACCCCTTCAACACGGGGGAGCAGCTGCTGGAGGTGTGTGCCGCAAATGGTAAATCATTCTCGGAGATCGTGATGGCCAACGAGCTGTCCTGGCGCACCGAGGCCGAAGTCCGCTCCGGCCTCCTCGACATCTGGGACGTCATGCAGGACACCATCCACCGCGGATCGACCACCGATGGAATTCTTCCGGGCGGGTTGGGCGTACGACGTCGGGCAGCAACCCAGCTCCGCTTGCAGCAGAAGGCCGAGGACCCCCATGACAAGCTGAGCACAATGGAATGGGTGACCCTCTTCGCCCTGGCCGTCAACGAGGAAAACGCCGCCGGGGGCCGCGTGGTCACAGCACCCACCAACGGTGCTGCGGGGATCATCCCGGCAGTCCTGAAATATTATGTCGACTTCGTCCCGGGAGCCAACGACAACGGCGTCGTCCGCTTCCTGCTCGCAGCCACGGCCATTGGAGCATTGTTCAAGCAGAACGCGTCGATTTCCGGCGCCGAGGTCGGGTGCCAGGGAGAGGTGGGATCCGCGTGCGCCATGGCAGCCGGGGCGCTCGCCGAGGTACTCGGTGGGACTCCCGAGCAGGTGGAGAACGCCGCCGAAATCGGGATCGAGCACAATCTGGGACTGACCTGCGACCCCGTCGGCGGGCTGGTGCAGATCCCCTGCATCGAACGGAACGCCGTCGGCGCCATGAAGGCGATCACCGCCGCCCGGATGGCCGTCCGGGGCGACGGAATACACCACGTCTCGCTCGACGTCGCCATCAAAACCATGCGGGACACCGGTGCGGACATGATGGACAAGTACAAGGAGACGGCCCGTGGGGGGCTTGCGCTGAACGTCGTCGAGTGCTGAGCCATGGCTGAACCTCTACTGTCCATCCCGCTTCGGGTCGAAATTGTTCCCCAGGCCGGTATTGTCGAGGCGCTGCAGCAATACCTGCCGGCGCCGGCGGTCATTACCATCACGTGTTTGCCGCGGCACGGGGCCGAGGAGACCGTCGATCTGGCGGTGCGGCTGGCCGACCTCGGGTACCGGGCCGTGCCGCACCTCGCGGCCCGTTCCCTGACGTCCCGCGAGCAGCTCGCCGGTTTCCTGGCACGTTTGCAGGCAGCCGGGGTCTCCGACATCTTCGTGATCGCCGGGGATGCTGACGCCGCAGTTGGACCCTATCCGTGGAGTGGGGCGCTGGTGGAGGACATCACGTCGCTGGGCGGCGGCTCCTTCAGGCTGGGAACCGCCGCCTACCCCGAGGGCAGGCCCGGCGCATCAGCCACTGAGCTCACTGACCTGCTTCTGAAAAAGCAGGACCTGTGTTCCTGGGCCGTGACCCAACTCTGCTTCTCCGGACCGGTCCTCGATACCTATCTTTCGGAGCTGCGAACTGCAGGTGTCACTCTGCCTGTCTGGGCCGGAGTGCCGGGCGCGGTGCGCCGCAGCAGGTTGATCTCCCTTGCCGCACGTATCGGGGTGGGCCCGTCGCTGAAGTTCGCGCGGCGGTCCCTGAGCGGCGCCGGAGGGGGCTCGCTGGTGCGCAGCGTGTTGGCGCCGTCGTCGTACGACCCTGCTCCGCTGGTCCGGACGGTCCTCGACTCGGGAAGTTTCGCAGGAATCCACGTGTATAGCTTCAACGACCTGGAATCGATCGCGGGAATCGGTTAAATACCTTGTGTGTGTAAGGTTTTTATGGAACCCTGAAGTTCATCCGAACAAAGGAGTTCCCATGAAGTTGCCTAACCTCCAAGCTGTCCCGGGCTCACGGCCGACTGGTCGACGTTGGACAGCGCTCGCACTCGGGGCGGCAGCTGCAGTCGTTGCACTCGTTGCACCGACCGCGGCGGTCGCCGAACCGGGCGGCAAGAAGTCCGACCCGCTGACGCAGTACGCTGTCGACACCTGGGCCTCGCTGGCGGCGATGACCGACGAGACCACAGGCCTGCCAGCTGACAACATCGAGGGTGACCTCAGCACACCCAGCGAATACACGAGTCCGACCAACATCGGCGGCTACCTCTGGTCGACCATTGCCGCCCGGGACCTCAAGATCATTGATCGGAAAGAAGCTAGCGCCCGGCTAGCGACTACTCTCGACACTCTCGAGACACTCGAGGTGCATGAGGCCAGCGGCATGTACTACAACTGGTATTCGCCAACGGATGGCAGCAAGCTCACCATCTGGCCGGACAGCGGCGACGTTGTCCATCCGTTCCTCAGCACAGTCGATAACGGCTGGCTCGCAGCAGCGCTCAGGGTGGTGGCCGAGGCGGAACCGCGCCTCGCCAAACAGGCCGACGCGCTCTACGACAGCATGGACTTCGGGTGGTACCACGACCTCAACGCGCGGGAGGGAGTGAGCCTCAACCGCGGCGGGTTCTGGGATGCTCCGCCGGGGAATGGCTGTGCAGTGGCCGACAACTACGGCGATGAGGGCCCGGACGTGTATTACACCTGCCACTGGTACGACACGTCGGTGAGCGAGGCACGCATTGCCACCTACTTGGGCATCGCCAACGGTCAGATTCCCCCGTCCGCCTACTACGGCACCTACCGCACCATGCCGGACCGCGGCTGCGACTTCGGCTGGCAGGAACAGAAGCCAACCGGTGAAACTCGTGAATACCTGGGGGTGAGCGTCTTCGAGGGCGTGTATGAGTACCGGGGGATGAAGCTCGTCCCGGCCTGGGGCGGCAGCATGTTCGAGGCCCTGATGCCCGACCTGTTCGTTCCGGAGGCCGACTGGGGTAAACGCTCCTGGGCTCCGAACCACGAGGCTACCGTCCGGTCGCATATCGAACACGGCATGGACGAGGCCGACTATGGGTACTGGGGATTTTCGCCGGCCAGCGACCCCTTCGCCTCCTATCGGGAATATGGGGTAGAGGAGATCGGTATCAACAGCACCGGTTACGCGAGCGACGTCGAGAGTACTGACGTCGACAAAGGGTACGACGGCTGCCGGGAGGCTACCAATCCCGCACCCGAATTTGGTGACGGCGTCGTCACGCCCCACGCGGCGTTCCTGGCGCTGCCCTACGACCGCGAGGCAGTCCTGGACAACCTCGACGGCATCAAGAATGAGCTGGGCGCCTATGGCCCCGGCGGGTTCTACGACTCGGTTGCGGTTGGCAGCGGAACCGCCGCCGAGCGGTACCTTAGCCTGGATCAGTCGATGATTATGGGCGCCATCCTCAATGAGCAGAAGAAGGACAAGCTGAAGGACTACTTCGTGGACCGCGGGTTTGAAAAGGCAGTCCGCCCGCTGGTTGAAGCTCAGGTGTTCGGCACCGACCTGGGCGGGAACTAGTCTCTTCCTGAACCCGCCGCCCCAACGGGTGCCGGGTTCAGGAAGTAACCCCGAACAAACTCGTCGAAGACTCCGGTCATATCCACTGTGTCGTCGAGGAGCCACTGCTGCTGCAGCCCGTCCATGACTGCGGCGATGAGCCGGGAGGCGTGGTGGACATCAAGGTCACCACGCACCAGTCCGTCGCGTTGCGCGTCGGCGAGGATTTTTGCCGTCTGCTCTGCCCGATCGGCATAGCGGGCGGCGAAGTATCCGTGCGCCGGGTGGTCGCCATTGGTGGCCTCGGCTGCTATCACCGTATAAAGCGAAGTCAGTCCGGGCGTGGTCTGGTTGTAGGAGACCACGCGCCGCATCTGCTGCAGGAGGGTGTCTTCGGCAACATCGCCGGCCGCTTCCTTCACCCGCTCGTCCCGCTGCCGGAGGACCTCGGTGAACAGTTCCTCCTTGCTGGCGAAGTGATGCATCAGCCCGGCGGGTGTCAGGGCTACCCGTTTGGCGATCTCCCGCAAGGATCCGCTGTGAAAGCCGCTTCGCCCGAAGACGACCAGTGCGGCATCGAGAATCTCCTGGCGCTTAGCCTGGCCTTTGGCGTAACTGCCGCGTTTCCGGTCGGGGGAGATAGTCATGAACAAAAACCTATCGCATGAGGGGAAATAAAAACCTTCCGCATGTAAGGTTTTTGTGGTAGCTTTGCAACGAACTCCGGTGGCGAACGCTGATTCCCGCGGAGCATTTCACACCATCCACTGGAGGCAACACTATGAATCAATGGCGATCATGGAGCGCGGTAGCCGTTATCGGCGCGCTCGCACTGACAGGATGCGGCCGCGAAGAAGGCGGCGAGGCCGCCGCAGAGGCGGGTGCCTCGATCGATGACACCCCCGCGGCTGGGGAAGTCACCATTTGGGCGATGGGCAACGAAGGGGAAGTGCTCGACCAACTGGCTACCCAGTTCGAGGAGGAGAACCCCGACGTCACCATCAACGTGACCCCGGTTCCGTGGGAAAGCGCCCATGACCGCATTGCCACTTCTATTGCTGGCGGGGAAACCCCCGATATTTCGATGCTTGGCACCACCTGGGTGGGCGAATTCGCTGCAACCGGTGCCTTGGAGCCCACCCCTGAGGGCCTGGTCGAGGAGAGCGACTTCTTCGAGGGTTCCTGGGGCACGGCAGTGGTCGACGACGTCGCCTACGGTATCCCCTGGTACGTGGACACCCGCGCCATGTACTACCGGACCGATCTGGCCGAGGCCGCGGGAGTGGAACCCCCCACCACCTGGGACGAATTCAAGACTTTCACTGAGGGACTCCAGTCGGAAGGTTCCGAGGTTGGCGTGTCATTACCGCCCGGCGGGTTCGATTCCTGGCAGTACGTGGCCCCGTTTGTCTGGCAGCAGGGTGGCGACATCATGAATGAGGACGGCACCGAATTCACCTTCGAGACCCCCGAGTGGAAAAAGGCCTTCGAGTACTACGCGAGCTTCTTCGAAGACGGGATTTCCGATCCGGTGCGGCTTGAGACCGGCGAAATTGAGCAGAAGTTCATCTCCGGTGAGGTGGGCTCGTTCTTCAGCGGCCCGTTCCACGTCGGTCTCCTGGAAGAGCAGGGCGGGGAGGAATTTGCTGACAAGTTTGACGTTGCAATGGTCCCTGGAGCCGAGTCGCAGACCAGCTTCACCGGCGGTGGCAACCTGGCCGTGTTCAACGACAGCGAAAATCGGGATGCCAGTTGGAAGTTCGTGAGGTGGCTCGGCGAACCCGAGACGCAGCTGGAGTGGTACGGTATTTCCACGACCCTTCCCAGTGTGCAGGCAGCCTACGAGGATCCGACCTTCGCCGACGATCCGAACCTGAGCGTCTTCGCAGCCCAGCTGGAGGATTCGAAGGCCCCGCCGGCCATCCCCACGTGGGCACAGGTCTCGGCGGTGATCGACCAGGAACTCGAAAAGGTTACCCGCGGCGACACCACGGTTGATGAGGCGCTGGCCGCTATCCAGAGCCAGGCCGAAAGCATCGGGACAGGCCTCTAACAGTGGTCTCCGCCCCATCGGCAACGGTCGGCGACGCACCGGCGCGAGAGCTTAAACCAGTACGCAAACCGCACTCGCGCCGGAACCGCCAGACGCTCATAGCCTGGGGCTTCGCCGCCCCCTTCCTCATCCTCTTTATCCTCTTCATGGCGGGTCCCATCCTGGCCTCGTTGGCGATGAGTTTCACTGATCTCACCACCCGGGATCTCCGCAACCCCTTCGGCGTGAACTTTGTGGGGCTGGAGAACTACATCGGTCTGTTCAATGACCCCCGGTTCGTTCGATCACTGGTGAACACTGCGGTGTTTGTGCTGGTCGGGGTTCCGCTGACCATGGCCCTGGCATTGCTGGTGGCGCTCGCCCTCAACAGCGGGATCGCCCGGTTCCGCACTATCTTCAGGGTGGGCTACTACGCCCCGGTGGTGACGAGCATTGTTGCTGTCGCCATCGTCTGGCGGTTCATCCTGCAACCTGACGGTCTGTTGAACGGGTTCCTCGACGTATTCGGCATCGCCGGGCCGAACTGGCTGGAGGACGAATTCTGGGCGTTGCCGTCGCTGATCGCTATGGCAGTATGGCGGAACATTGGCACCTTGATGGTGATCTTCCTGGCCGGTCTCCAGGGAGTGCCGCGGGAGCTTCATGAGGCCGCAATGGTGGACGGAGCTAACGCCGTCCAGCGGTTCTGGAACATCACGCTTCCAGCAATGCGTCCTCCGATCCTGTTTGCTGCGGTCATCACAGGTATCGGGTACCTGCAGTTCTTCGAAGAGGCGTATGTGATGACCAGCGGCGGGCCGCTCGACGCGACCTTATCCACCGCCATGTACACCTACGACCAGTTCGGTTTCGGCAATTACTCCTACGCTTCGGCGGCCAGTTACGTGTTGTTCCTGGCGATCGTCGTCTTGTCGCTGATCCAGTTCCGGCTTCTCGGAAAGAAGGATTGAGATGGCAGTTTCAACCGTTCCGCCGGTCGACCTGGTTACCCAGACGAGGCCACGCCGTTCGCCCCTGCGGCAGCGACCCAAGGTGTGGCTGTATCTGGTGCTGACGCTCGGCATGATCGCGATGATCCTGCCTTTTGTGTGGATGATTCTCGGATCGTTCAAGACGAATGCCGAGATCCGTCAGTATCCGTTGAATTTCTGGCCGCTCGAGCCCACCCTGGACAACTACACCGAACTGTTCGTGCGGCTGGACTTCGCGACGTTCTTCGCCAACAGCCTGGTGGTGGCCATTTTCGTCACCGCCGGGAACATCATCTTCTCCTCAATGGTGGGCTACGCCCTGGCGAAACTTGAGTTCGCCGGCAAAAAGGTTCTCTTCATCCTGGTCCTGGGGACCCTGATGGTGCCGGGGGTGGTTACCTTCGTGCCGCTTTTCGTGCTGACCGCGAACCTGGGTCTGGTGAACTCCTACCCCGGGCTGATCCTGCCCTTCCTGATCGCACCGCTGGGTGTGTTCCTGATGCGGCAGTTCATGCTGAGCCTGCCCGACGAGCTCATCGAGGCCGCACGGATTGATGGGGCCAGCGAGTGGAGGATCTTCCTCCGCGTCATCATGCCCCTGTGCGGGCCGGCGGTGGCCACCCTGACCATCCTCACTTTCCTGGCGTCGTGGAATAACTTCCTCTGGCCGCTCGTCGTTGCCACCAGCGAGGACCGCTACACGCTCCCCGTCGCCCTGGCCCTGTATTCGGTCGGCCAGAACGCCGC
The DNA here is from genome assembly GCF_054511155.1 of Arthrobacter glycogeni. Taxonomy (NCBI): domain Bacteria; kingdom Bacillati; phylum Actinomycetota; class Actinomycetes; order Micrococcales; family Micrococcaceae; genus Arthrobacter; species Arthrobacter glycogeni. Next base: position 88,256 of record NZ_JBTNDE010000005.1, read on the forward strand.
CGAGTACGGGCTGATGATGGCGGGCGCCGTCGTCGTCGTCCTTCCCATCCTCCTGATTTTCGTGCTGCTGCAGAAGTACTTCGTGCAGGGCATCGCGCTGACAGGCATCAAATAGCCGGCTGACGCCGGCGGAAAGTAGCAAACCTATGAACTTCCCGAATGGGTTCCTTTGGGGTGCGTCCACAGCGGCGCACCAGATTGAAGGCGGCAACGTCAACTCCGATTGGTGGCAACGCGAGCATGGCCACCTTCCCGGCGCGCCGGTCGAGGCTCCAAGCGGCGACGCCGCGGACAGCTACCACCGTTACCGTGAGGATATGACCCTGCTGGCCGACGCCGGTCTGACGTGTTATCGCTTCAGTATCGAATGGGCACGGATCGAACCCGAGGAGGGGTTCGTGTCCCGGGCGGCGCTGGACCATTACCGCCGGATGGTGGCCACCGCCGTCGAACTCGGTCTGACGCCGATGGTGACCCTGCACCACTTTACGAATCCGATCTGGTTTGCCCGGGCCGGAGGGTGGAAGGATTCGAGGTCGGTGGAACGTTTCGCCCGCTATGTGGAGCACACGCTTCCCGTGCTGGACGGTGTTGAACTGGTCTGCACCATCAACGAGCCGAACATGGTGGCCGTGCTCGCAGACCCTGAGCAGGGTTTCCCATCGGTGGGCCTCCCGGCAGGCAACCCGGAGGTCACGGCTAACCTTGTCGCTGCCCACCGCCGTGCAGTGGACATCCTCCGGGCCGCTGGTAAGCAGGCTGGGTGGTCGGTTGCCACCCAGGCCTACCAGGCGGAGACCGGGGCCGACGACGTCACCGAGGAGTATGGGCGCACCCGCGAGCACGTCTTCCTGGAAGCCTCGGCCGGCGACGACTGGGTGGGGGTTCAGGCCTACACCCGGACGAAGGTCGGCGCTGAGGGTCCGCTGCCGATTGATGACGGCGCCGAACGCACCCTGACCGGGTGGGAATACTACCCGTCGGCCATCGAGTACGGGATCCGCAACTCGTGGCGGCGCAACGGTGTGCCCATCTATATCACCGAGAACGGCATCGCGACCGGTGATGACGCCCGCCGGATCGATTACACGCGGGGCGCCCTGGAGGGCGTCGCCCGGACCATTGCCGACGGGATCGAGGTGCGCGGCTACCTGCACTGGAGCGCTCTGGACAACTACGAGTGGGGCAGTTTCAAGCCAACCTTCGGGCTGATCGGGTGGGACGCCGAGACCTTTGAACGGCATCCCAAGCCGAGCCTCGGGTGGCTGGGCCGGGTGGCGCAGGCGAACTCGCTCCCCGAGTCCGCGAAGGTGTCCTCCTAGGGCCTGCGCCCAGCCCCACCTCGCACAGCCTTGGCCCGCCCCCGCCCGGCCCTGGATGAGTCAACACTTATGACCGGTTTTCGCCGTGAAACCTGTCCTATCTGCTGACTGGATCCTGGGGTGGGGTGGGTGAGCCTGGCGAGCGGGCGCCAGAGGTGCTCTCGACCTCTCGGAGCCAGCGTTCCAGGTCGCGGGGGCGGGTGAAGCGCAGCACCGGGACGTCGCCGTCGTCAATAAACTTCCTGATCCGCGCCCGCTTCCGGGGGAAGCTTTTGAAGTGCCACACCAGGATGGAGTCGCGGGCAACAGTCCTGCGCGCCGACTCCCGGTTGCCGTTGCAGACCTCATCTCCGCGGACCACCCGACGGAGCGTGCGCCGGACCAACCGCAACAAGGAGACCCACCGGGCGTAGTCCAGGGCGATGATCAGCTCGGCGCGGGGGAGCACCTGGCCCGCCCACTTGGCATAGGCGGTGTCGAGGACCCAGCGCTCGCCGGCTGTGAGGCTGCTGGCCAGCCGGGCCTGATCCTCTGGATCGCGTTCGGTCCACCCCGGTAGCCACCCGATCTGGTCATCAGCGGACACTTCGGGGAGGCCCGTCGCCGTCGCGTACCGGCGGGCGGCGGTGGACTTTCCCGACCCGGTCACCCCGTAAAAGAGGACTCGTTGTGGCCGGACTGGGGCAGCAGCACTGGTCATCGGTTCATCCTGCCATAGGCGGCATGCGGCTCCCATCCGATTCGGTGGCGGTGGCGTGGGGCGGGTCGGGCCGCTCGATGGGCTGGAACGCGGGTTTGCCCCCGGATGACAGACTTAAGCCGTGGCTCACCTAGACGTATCCAACATCGACTACTTCCTCTCTGACGGACGGCAACTGCTTAACGCCGTCAGCTTCAAGGTCGGCGACGGTCACAAGACGGCCCTGATCGGCCCTAACGGCACCGGGAAGACCACCCTGCTGCGCATCATCGCCGGGGACATCACCGCCGATGAGGGTGCGGTCACCCGCTCCGGCAACATGGGCATCATGCGCCAGTTCGTCGGCCAGGTCAGGGACGAGACGACGGTCCGGGACCTCCTCGTCTCCGCCGCACCGCCAGCGCTCGCCAAGGCCGCCACAGCGGTCGACGACGCCGAGCTCGCCATGATGGAGAACGACGACGAACCTACCCAGATGCGCTACGCCCACGCCATCACCGAATGGGGGGACGCCGGCGGATACGAACTGGAAACCACGTGGGACGAAGTCACCATGGCTGCACTCGGGGTGCCCTACGCCCGGGCCCAGTACCGCGCGTCGTCGTCGTTGTCCGGCGGCGAACAGAAACGGCTGGTCCTGGAGGCGCTGTTCTCCGGGCCGGATGAGCTGCTCCTCCTTGACGAACCAGACAACTACCTCGACGTGCCCGGCAAACGCTGGCTCGAGGCGAAACTGAACGAATCCAAAAAGTCAGTGCTGTTCGTCAGCCACGACCGGGAACTGCTGGCCAACGCGGCCACCCGCATCATCACCCTGGAGCCGGGGGCGCTCGGCGCGTCCAGCTGGATCCATGGCGGCGGTTTTGAGAGCTACCTGCAGGCCCGCACCGACCGGAACCTGAGATTTGAAGAACTGCGCCGGCGCTGGGACGAGGAGCACCTCAAGCTCAAAGAGCTCGTCAACATGTACAAGAACAAGGCAGCCTTCCGGTCCGACATGGCCAACCGGTATCACGCGGCCCAGACCCGGCTGGCCAAGTTCCTCGAAGCGGGACCACCCGAGGCGATCCCGATCGAGCAGAACGTCACCATGCGGCTCAAGGGTGGGCGCACGGCCAAGCGCGCCGTCGTCGCGCAGAAACTTGAACTCACCGGACTGATGAAGCCGTTCAGCACCGAGATCTGGTTCGGCGACCGGGTGGGAGTGCTTGGATCCAACGGCTCGGGCAAGTCCCATTTCCTGCGCCTTCTGGCCAGCGGTGGCACCGATCCGGAGCGGGAGCACGAACCGGTCTCCGAAGTCAGCATCCAGCCTGTACCCCACGAGGGAACGGTCAAGCTCGGGGCCCGGATCAGACCCGGATTCTTCGCGCAGACCCATGTGCGCCCCGACCTGCTGGGGCGAACCCTCCTGGACGTCCTGCACCGCGGTGACGACCACCGCTCGGGGCTGCCGCGGGAGGCAGCCTCCGGCGTGCTGGACCGCTACGGCCTGGCCGGGCAGGCGGAGCAACTGTACGACTCACTCTCGGGCGGACAGCAGGCGCGGCTGCAGATCTTGCTGCTGGAACTGTCTGGGGCCACCCTGCTGCTGCTCGATGAGCCGACCGACAACCTCGACCTCCATTCGGCCGAGGCGCTGGAAAAGGCCATCGACGCCTTCGAGGGCACCGTGCTGGCCGTCACCCACGACCGATGGTTCGCCCGCAGCTTCGACCGGTTCATGGTCTTCGGATCCGACGGCAAGGTGTACGAAACCGGGGAGCCGGTCTGGGATGAGGGCCGGGTCCAGCGAGATCGCTGAACATCACCGGCCCGCCATGTGTCTGACCCTACGTTCGCGGCGGTAGACCGTCCGCGGCGATTGCGCATACGGTTTACTGGTGCAAACTAATGTGTCTCCGGCAATGTGGGCGACGTTCGCCGTCTTTGGGCTCAACGGTCTGGTCTTCGCCAGCTGGGCAGCCCGGATCCCGGCGGCATCGTCAACGCTCGGCCTCAGCGACGGCCAGACCGGCGCACTTCTGTTGGCCGCCGCGGCGGGATCAGTACTCGCGCTTCCCCTCGCGGGAAGTGTCTCCGGCCGGGTAGGGGTCGCCAACACGGTCCGGATCGGTGGCGTGGTGTCGGCCGCCGCCGCCGTGACTATCGCCGCCGGATTGACGACGACGTCGATCCCCCTTTCCGCGGCTGGCCTGTTCCTGTTCGGGGTCGGCGTGGCCCTCTGGGACGTGGCACAGAACATTGAGGGCGCCGACGTCGAGCATCGTCTGCGGCGCACCATCATGCCGAAGTTCCACGCAGCGTTCAGCGGGGGCGCCTTCGCCGGCGCGATGATTGGCGCCGGACTGTCGGTACTCGGCGTCGACCTGTCCTATCACCTGCTGGGAGTGGCGGCAGTGGTGTTGGTGGTGGCCCTATGGGTGCCCCGCTATTTCCTGCCGGAAATCTCCCACGCCGACGCGCACCCCGACAGCCCCCAACCCGGCCGGTTCGCCGCCTGGCTGGAGCCGCGCACGCTCCTCATTGGGTTGGTCGTGCTGGGCGCAGCGCTCACCGAAGGGGCCGCCAACGATTGGGTTGCGACGGCCACCGTCGACGGCCTCGATGCGAAGGAAGAAATTGGCGCGGTGATGTTCGGCGTGTTTGTCGGCGCAATGACTTTGGCCAGGTTTCTCGGCGGTTCAGTAATTGACCGTTTCGGCCGGGTGAGGGTCCTGCAAATCAGCCTGGGGTCGTCGCTGGTCGGTCTGCTCCTCTTCGTGTTCGCACCAACCGTTCCACTCGCCGGAATCGGCGCCGTGCTGTGGGGAGCCGGCGCAGCACTGGGCTTCCCGATGGGCATGTCCGCAGCGGCGGACGAGCCACGGCACGCGGCCGCCCGGGTATCGGTGGTTTCCACTATCGGCTACCTGGCCTTCCTCGCCGGCCCACCCCTGCTCGGCTTCCTCGGGGACATCGTGGGCATTCGCAATGCGCTGCTCGTCGTGGGGGTGGCAGTGCTCGCCTCGTTCCTGGTGGCACCGGCCGCTGCCGAGCGCTGCACCGGAGTGAATCGGCCGGGAACCCCGGTGTCCTGAACAGGCGGCATAGGGGTTGTCTGCCCCGATTTGCATGAGGACAAAAGCTGTCCTGAATTACTACCTGCAGGTGGCGCTGAACCTTAAGCTTGGTCGCATGACAATTATTGAGGCCCGAGGTCTGAAAAAGATCTACAAATCGAAGAGCGGCCCCGTTCACGCGTTGGACGGTCTGGACTTGCTGGTGCCCCAGGGCACAGTCAAGGCGCTGCTCGGTCCCAACGGTGCGGGCAAGACCACCGTTGCGAAGGTCTTGACGACGCTGATCCAGCCCACCGAAGGAACCGCAGTCGTCGATGGCATCGATGTTCTCGCGAATCCCAGGGCTGTTCGACGCATTATCGGGGCGTCGGGACAATACGCGGCGGTCGACGAGAACCTCACCGGATTCGAGAACCTGGAAATGGTTGGTCGGCTGTACCACCTGGGTGCCAAGACGGCGAGGCGTCGTGCACAGGAGCTGATCGACCAGTTCGAGCTCACCGAGGCTGGCAACCGCCCGGTGAAGGGTTTCTCCGGTGGCATGCGCCGCCGGATCGACCTGGCTGGCGCTCTGGTCATCAACCCAAAGATCCTGTTCCTCGACGAACCCACCACGGGCCTTGACCCACGGAGCCGGCTGGCCCTGTGGCAGATCATCAAGAACCTGGTCAATGACGGCACCACCCTGCTGCTCACCACCCAGTACCTCGAAGAGGCCGATCACCTCGCCGACGACATCGCCGTGATCGACGGCGGTAAAGTGATCGCCGAGGGCACCTCCGATCAGTTGAAAGCGCAGATCGGCGGACACCGTGTGGTCGTTGCGCTCATTGACGAGGCCGACGCCGGCACTGCCAGTGAGATCCTTACCCGCCACGGTGAGGGAGAAGCCCGGGTGTCCGGCGACCGTCGCAGCGTCGAGGTAGCCGTCACCGACGGTCCGCGCGCCCTGCAGTACGTGCTCGCAGACCTCGGTCAAGCAGGTGTCGGCCTGCACGACGCCGGGATGCGTCGCCCAACCCTCGACGACGTCTTCCTCAAGCTCACCGGCCACGCGGCCGAACAAGGGCAGGACGCCGATGTAGCCGAAATGGAGAAAGCCACATGAGTGTCCTCACCAAACAGACCTACCAGAGCACCGGCACCCCAGCGGGTCAGCTACTTTCCGACGGATGGATTGCCACCCGCCGGAACCTGATCAAGATCAAACGCGTCCCGGAGATCCTGGTTTTCACCATCCTGCAGCCAATCATGTTCGTATTGCTATTCAGCCAGGTCTACGGCGGAGCAATGAACGTCTCCGACTACACCAACTTCCTGATGGCGGGTATTTTTGCCCAGACGGTCATCTTCGGGTCAACGTTCTCCGGCGCCGCCATGGCACAGGACCTCAAGGACGGCATCATTGACCGGTTCCGCACGCTGCCCATGAGCCCCGCAGCAGTGCTAATAGGCCGCACCAACGGTGACCTGGTCATCAACAGCATTTCGATGCTGATCATGATGGGTACCGGCTGGATCGTCGGGTGGAGGGTCACCACCTCGATCTGGGGTTTCCTCGGCGGTGTGGCAATCCTGCTTCTCTTCAGCTACTCCTTCAGTTGGGTGATGGCACTGCTGGGCATGAGCGTGCGAAGCCCAGAGGTCATCAACAACGCGTCCTTCATGATCCTGTTCCCGCTGACCTTCATCTCTAATGCGTTCGTTCCCATCCATACCCTGCCTGAGGTGCTCAAGAACATTGCCGAGTGGAATCCGGTCTCCGCCCTGGTGGAGTCGGCACGGCAACTGTTCGGCAACACCAACCCGGATTTCCCGGAACCCACGGCATGGACCTTGCAGAACCCGTTCATCACCATCTTAATTGGTATTGTGCTCATGTTGCTGATTTTCGTGCCGCTGTGTATCAGAAAGTTTGAGTCAATCAGCTCCCGGTAGAGAGCTGTTTCGGGCCAGATGAAGGTCAGGAGCCGCCATGGCACCGCACCAAACCGATCCGCGCAGCGCGGTCGAGATTTCAGCATTAACAGTGACGCGCGCCAAACGGGACGTCCTCAGAAACGTCAACTTCAGCGTTCCCGCGGGTCGGATCACCGGACTGCTCGGGCCCTCGGGCAGCGGAAAGACCACGCTTATGCGGACCATCGTCGGTGTCCAGCGCATCACCTTTGGTACCGTGTCGGTGCTGGATCGGCCGGCCGGCGACCCGGCCCTTCGCCGCGAGGTCGGCTACATGACCCAGAGTCCCAGTGTGTACGCTGACCTCACGGTTGAAGCGAATGTGAGCTACTTCGGCGCCATGCATGGCAGGAGCCGGTCGGATACCGCGGAGGCACTCACCGCCGTCGGGCTGTCCGATCTTGCCCGGCGGAAGGCGTCAGGCCTCTCCGGTGGACAGTTCAGTCGCGTCTCCCTGGCCTGCGCCCTCGTGGCCGCCCCGCGGCTGCTCATCCTCGACGAACCGACCGTGGGCCTGGACCCGGTGCTGAGGGTAGAGCTGTGGCAGCGCTTCGCGGGCCTGGCCGCGAACGGGACCACCCTGCTGGTCTCGAGCCACTCGATGGAGGAAGCCGCGCGGTGCGACTTCCTCAGCCTGCTCCGCGGCGGCCACCTGCTCGCGCACCTCACCCCCGATGACCTTCGACGGCGGGCGGACACCGACAACCTCGAGGCCGCTTTCCTCCGGCTCATCCGCGAAACCGAAACCGACCCCACCGTAGGAGGCGCAGCGTGAAGCCCCGGAGCCTGCTCGCCACCGCGCAGAGAGTGCTCCGTCAGTTGCGCCACGACCCGCGCAGTATCGCGCTCATCCTGGTGGTACCCGGCCTCCTGCTCGCCCTGGTGTATTTCCTGTTCCAGAACGAGACGCTTCCCGCGGGAGCGCCCCGGACGTTCGACCGGGTTGGCCTGATGATGCTGGCCATCTTCCCCTTCGTCGTCATGTTCCTGGTCACCTCCATCACCATGCTCAGGGAACGCACGTCGGGAACCATCGAACGGCTGCTCACCACCCCGATGCATAAGGCGGACCTGCTCTTTGGCTACGCCCTCGCCTTCTCACTGATGGCAGCGCTGCAGGCGATGGTCGCCACCGGGGTGGCCTACTGGCTCTTCAACCTGGACGTAAAGGGCAGCCCCGCCCTCGTGGTGCTGGTGGCCGTGGTGAACGCGGTGCTCGGCGTTGCCCTGGGGCTACTGTGCTCGGCGTTTGCCCGCACCGAGTTCCAGGCAGTGCAATTCATGCCCGTGGTAGTCGTCCCCCAGATCCTGCTGTGCGGGTTATTCGTGGCCCGAGACCGGATGAACGAGGTGCTTGAGGCGGTCTCCAACGTGCTTCCACTGACCTTTTCGGTGGACGCGCTGTTGGAAATCGCTGCACACACCGACGCCACGCAGGCCATGTGGAATGACGTGCTGTCCCTTGCCCTGATCGTGCTCGCGGTGCTGACCCTTGCCTCGTTCACCTTGCGCCGCAACACCGCGTGAACGGCCGATTTTGGCTGACCCCTCATCCAAAAGGTGGATTCGGAAGAGGGCAAACATCATCCCAAGGAGCGGCGACCGGGCAGACGGCAATCCGTAGGGTAGAGGAAGGCCCGGCAACGGGCACCAAGCAACCTAGAGGACACAGCCATGATTGAGGCACACGGCCTGGCGAAGCGCTATGGCTCCAAGACAGCAGTGGATCATGTGTCATTCACTGTTCACCCCGGCAAGGTCACCGGCTTCCTCGGCCCCAACGGTGCCGGGAAGTCGACGACCATGCGGATGATCGTCGGACTGGACAATCCATCGGCCGGCAGCGTGACCGTCAACGGTCGGCGCTACGCCGAACACCGTGCCCCGCTCCGCGAGGTGGGCGCCCTGCTGGACGCAAAAGCCGTTCACACCAAGCGCACCGCCTACAGCCACCTGCGCGCCATGGCGGCAACCCACGGGATTCCCAATAGCCGGGTCAAGGAAGTCATCGAAATGACCGGGCTGGGCCCCGTCGCCAAGAAACGGGTCGGTGGGTTCTCCCTCGGTATGGGCCAACGCCTCGGCATTGCCTGCGCTCTGTTGGGTGACCCCCACACGGTGATCCTCGACGAGCCGGTCAACGGACTGGACCCGGAGGGTGTCCAGTGGGTACGCCACCTTGCCAAGGGGCTCGCCACCGAGGGTCGCACGGTGTTCTTGTCATCCCACCTGATGTCGGAAATGGCGCTGACGGCCGACCACCTGATTGTGATTGGCCGCGGGCGGATCATCGCTGACGCACCCATCGAGCAGATCCTCTCCGGTCAGGGGCAGACCCGCACCAGGGTCCGCACCGACAACCCGGGTGAACTGATCCGCGCGCTCGCCGGCGACGGCGTGACATTGAAGCAGCTGGAACCCGAACTGCTCGAGGTCACCGGGGCGGATTCCCACCGGATCGCTCGCACCGCGCTCGACAACCGGGTGCTTGTGTACGAACTAACACCCTTGCAGGCGTCCCTCGAAGAGGCGTACATGCAGCTCACCAACGACTCAGTCGAGTACCACTCGCATGACCTCCCGCAGACAGCTCAGGCCGCCGGCGTCGGGGAAGGAAAATAGCCATGTCTCAGACAGCAGTCACAGTGCCCCCGCGCCGCGAACCCGAGGGTAGTGGCGTGAACTTCATGCGAACCCTGAAGTCAGAATGGATCAAGTTAGTCACCGTCCCATCGACAGTCATCATGCTGTCCATCACCGTGGTGGTGATGATTGGTCTGGCAGCGCTTTTCGCTTGGCAGACAACCGTGCTCCTGGATTTCCAGGGCGACCCTGAGACGGCTGCCCAGGTGCAGGGGGCTCCGGACGCCGCGTCAATCACCAATACAATTCCGGGCTCCGGGCTGATCTTCGGCCAGCTCCTGATTGGCTCGCTTGGGGTTGTCCTGATCGCCTCCGAGTGGGGTACGGGAATGATTCGCTCCACAATGGTGGCAGTACCAAAACGTATCCCTGCCCTCCTCGCCAAGCAGTCGGTATTCGCCGTCGTGGCGTTCGTCGTTGGCTCCGCCTCCGCGCTGATCAGCTACCTCATCGCGCAGCCAATCCTGGCTCCGTCAGAACTTGAGTTCGGGCTGGGTGACGAGGGTGTGCTGATGCACATCATCAACACCGGTTCGGTGCTCGCGCTGATGGCCGTGATCGCCATGTCGATTGGAACCCTGCTCCGCAACACGGCCGGCGGCGTGGTCACCACGATCGGCTTGCTCCTGATCTTCCCGATCCTCGTTGCCACCCTGCTGGCGGGTATCGCCGACTGGGTCCCCGACGCCGCCCGCTTCCTGCCCAGCAGCGCCGGTGAACAGATGGTGGCCATCACCATTGCCGACGGTGCACTCGACCAGTGGCAGGGTGCCCTGGTGCTCGGCGCCTGGGCCCTGGTGCTGCTGGTGCTGTCCCTGCTGGTTACCAAGAAGCGGGACGTGTAACCAGCCGGTCAACAACTGACCGATAAGCTCACTCAATGAGTGAAAAAGCCTTGGTGGAGGGGGCGGCGGAGCGAACGGCCGCCGTCTCCTTCACCGAGCTCAACGCGAAACGACTCGGCCCGTTCCGCCGCTATTTCCGGGGCCATCCACGGGTGACCGACGCCCTGGTGATCCTGATCTACCTCGCCACCAGCCTGCCGCAAGCGATTACCGCCACCGTCACGTCCGATCAGTGGGTGGCCCTGATTCCCGTGCTCACGGCGGGCGTGGTCCTCTTCTGGCGCCGGGACCGCCCGTTGACCGTCCTGGGTGTGCTGGTGGGGCTTGAGTGGATGAGCCTCTTCACCTCGGAGGGTCAGGCCAGCGTGGGAATCGGCGTGTGGTTTGCACTGTACGCAGTGGCCGTGCGGCATCCTTTCCGCATTGCACTCTGGGCCCTGGCCGGAGCGGCGCTGTTTTCGATTGCGCCCCTGTGGTTCGTTGACGCACTGTTCGTCGACGAGGCTCCGTATCTCATCTGGATCGTGATGGGTTTCGTTTTGATGTGGTACTTCCTCGCGATCGGGTTCGGAGTCACGACCCGTCGTGACCGACAGCATGAGACGGCGCTCCGCGACTGGGCCATCCGCAACGCCGAACTGGCGTCCGCGACTGAACGCAACAGGATCGCCCGGGAGATGCACGACGTCGTCGCGCACTCCCTGTCCGTGATGATCGCGCTCTCCGATGGGGCCGCCGTCGTGATGAAGCGGGATCAGGAGCGCGCCCGGGAGGTGCTTGACGAACTCTCGGCCAGCGGACGGACGGCCCTCGCCGATATGCGCCGGGTGCTCGGGGTGCTGGGCAGGAGCCCCGACGCTGCGCCCCGTGAGCCCCTACCGGCGGTCGGATCACTATCGACCCTTCTTGACGGATTCCGGGTGGCAGGTTTGCCCATCCGGTTGGGGCTCTCAGGTCCGGGCTTGCCCGATAACCCGGCCTTCCAGCTCACCATGTACCGCATCATCCAGGAATCCCTGACCAACGTGCTGCGCTACGGTAAAAGCGTGACCACCGTCGATGTGGCGATCGCGCGTACTGGCGCTCTGGTCACAGTCCGGGTGTCCGACGACGGCCGCGGCAGTATGGGCCCGGTGGCCTCGGTTGGGTCGGGGCAGGGGATTGCCGGAATGCAGCAGCGGGCCTCCATCTACGCCGGGACTGTTGCCTGTGGGCCGGGACCCGACGGCGGGTGGGTTGTTGATGCACGCCTGATGATCCCCGAGGACCAACAAGCTAGCGAGAGGGGAACGCCCAGTGTCCGCAACGTCTGAGGGAACAACCTCCGAGGAGTCGCCACTAGATGAGCGCGCCGACAGCGCGCCGATCAGAATCCTCCTCGTCGACGACCAGCCTCTGCTGCGGATGGGGTTCCGGCTCATCCTTGAGGGCGAGGACGGCGTCGAGATTGTCGGCGAAGCGTCCAACGGCGCCGAGGGGGTACGGCTCGCTGCCGCTCTCACCCCCGACGTCGTGTTGATGGACGTCAGGATGCCGATTATGGACGGGATCGAAGCGACCCGGCTGATCACCGCGTCGGGCTCCTGTTCCCGCATCATCATCCTGACCACTTTCGATATTGACGAGTATGCCTTCGCGGGTCTTCAGGCCGGCGCCTCGGCCTTTCTCCTCAAGGATGTCGGCCCGGATGAGCTGGTCCACGCGGTACGGGTGGTCGCTAGTGGGGACGCCGTGGTGGCGCCGCGGGTGACCCGCCGTCTGCTGGAAACCTATGTTCGGGCGCTGCGACCCCAGGCGGCTCCACCACCGCCCGACCCCCTGTTGGATGACCTGACTCCCCGGGAACTGGAGGTGCTGGGAGCCATCGCCGAGGGACCCTCCAACGCCGAACTGGCGCACAAATTCTTCCTCTCCGAGGCCACAGTGAAGACCCATGTGCGGCGGATCTTCACCAAGCTACACCTCCGGGACCGGGTGCAGGCAGTGGTCTACGCCTACGAATCGGGTCTGGTGGTGCCCAGCCAGGGGCAGGATTACTGAGGTTGGTAGGCTCACTTCCATGACCGCCCTCCAGCACATCACCGATCTCGGCGCCTACATCGGCGCTTCACCCTCCAGTTTCCACGCCGCGGCCGAGGGCGCCGCCCGGCTGGAGGCCGCCGGTTTTGTCCGGCTACACGAAACCGACGCGTGGATCGCGGAGGCGGGCAAGTTCCTCGTGGTTCGTGACGGCGCTTTGATAGCCTGGGTGACTCCCACCAACGCCACCCCCATCACGGGTTTCCACATCCTGGGTGCGCATACCGATTCGCCGGGATTCAAACTCAAGCCCAAGCCGACGACCGGGCGGCACGGCTGGCTGCAGGCCGGCGTCGAAATCTATGGTGGGCCGCTGCTCAACTCCTGGCTGGACCGTGAACTGGCGCTCGCTGGCCGGCTGGTGACCTACGACGGCGTCGAGCACCTGGTGTCGACGGCGCCCCTCCTGCGGTTCCCTCAGCTCGCCATTCATCTGGACCGCGCAGTCAACGACGGGCTGGCGCTGGACAAGCAGCAGCACATGAATCCTGTCTGGGGGGTTGGCGATCCGCGTGATGCCGACCTCCTGGAACTGTTGGCGGATTCGGCAGGCGTTGCTGCGGCCGACGTCGGTGGGTACGACGTGGTCGTCGCGGACACTCAGCAGGGTCAGGTTTTTGGCGCCGACGGTGCCTTCTTTGCGGCCGGCCGACTCGATAACCTGTCCTCGGTGCACGCCGGACTGGCTGCTCTGATCGCCGCTGGAACCGCGGCGGCTGCAGATGGGCCGATCGCCGTGCTGGCCGCCTTTGACCATGAGGAGGTCGGCAGCGCTTCCCGGTCCGGGGCCAGCGGACCGTTCCTCGAAGACGTACTGCACCGGATCTCGGGTGGGCTGGGCGCAGGTGCCGAAGAACGTCGGAGGGCGTTGGCCGGCTCGTTCTGCGTGTCAGCCGACGCGGGCCATGCGGTGCACCCCAACTACGCCGAACGCCACGACCCGGTGAACCGCCCCATCCTCGGCGGCGGTCCGCTCCTGAAGATCAACGCCAACCAGCGGTACACCACCGACGCGCCAGGTGCCGCGTACTGGGCACGATTGTGCGGTGAAGCGCAGGTGCCGTACCAGGAGTTCGTCTCCAGCAACGTGATGCCGTGCGGGTCGACCATCGGTCCGCTGACCGCCACCCGGCTCGGAATCAGGACCATCGACGTCGGAACGCCCCTGCTCTCTATGCACTCCGCTCGTGAACTGTGCGGAATCGAGGACCCCCACCGGCTGGCTCGTGTTGCTGAACTGTTCTTCACGTCCCCCGCATAGCGAGTTATCCACACGGTTCGGCCGGACCCCGAATCTCCGGTATTATTGCTAAGGCTGTGCTGACGCCGGTGCCCGGAAGGGGAACCAGGCGTCAGGCAGGCCAACGCAAACAGAACCTCCTGTTACGGAAAGACCGTGACCGTTTAGCCCAGAGGAGGTGGGTTCACAAATGCGTGCATATGAATTGATGGTAATCATCGACCCCGATGTCGAGGAACGTACCGTTGAGCCTTCGCTCGACAAGTTCCTGAATGTCGTCCGCAATGGCGGCGGCACCGTCGACAAGGTAGACCTGTGGGGACGTCGTCGCCTGGCCTACGAAATCAAGAAGAAGGCTGAAGGTTTCTACGCTGTAGTCAACTTCACCGCAACTCCGGCGATCGCTGCCGAACTTGACCGCCAGCTGAGCCTCAACGAGACGATCATGCGTACCAAGATCATCCGTCCCGAGGAGCAGAAGGTCACCGCCGAATAGTTTCGGCTTGGCTTCACAGTTTAGGACCAGGCCCACCACGGTGGGCTGTGACAGTAGGAGGCACCATGGCAGGCGAGACTCTCATTACGGTCGTCGGTAATCTCACCAGCGATCCCGAACTTCGTTTCACCCCGTCAGGCTCGGCCGTGGCTAATTTCACCATTGCGTCGACGCCGCGGACCTTCGACCGCCAGTCCAACGAGTGGAAGGACGGCGAAACGCTGTTCCTTCGCGCGTCGGTATGGCGTGAAGCGGCAGAGAACGTTGCGGAAACCCTGACCAAGGGAACCCGCGTCGTCGCTCAGGGTCGTCTCAAGTCACGCTCGTACGACACCAAAGAAGGCGAAAAGCGCACCGTCATGGAACTTGAGGTGGACGAGATCGGTCCATCCCTGCGCTACGCGTCAGCCAAGGTCACTCGCACCCAGCGCTCAGGCGGTGGCGGCGGTGGTGGTTTCGGCGGCAACAGTGGCGGCAACAGTAGTGGCGGAAACAACTCCAACTCAGGTTGGGGTGGCGGCCAGCAGGGTGGTCAGCAGGCGCAGCAGCCGGCTGACGATCCGTGGGGTGCACCCGCAGGAGGCAACTCCTCCGGGGGTAATTCCTCCGGCTGGGGCAACGGCCCGGACTCGTCCGAGCCTCCCTTCTAACCCTTCTTTATCGGCAGGACCGCTCCGCTTTCGGTAGCGGCAACCCGTCAAGTAGTTCCCATCCCGCAGAATCGTTCTGCGGGCTCCACCAGACATAAGGAGCACCACGATGGCTAAGGCTGAACTTCGTAAGCCCAAACCAAAGTCCAATCCCCTGAAGGCCGCTGACGTCACAGTCATCGACTACAAGGACGTAGCGTTGCTGCGTAAGTTCATTTCCGACCGCGGAAAGATCCGTGCCCGCCGCGTCACCGGTGTCACCGTGCAGGAGCAGCGCAAAATTGCGCAGGCAATCAAGAATGCCCGTGAAGTTGCCCTCCTGCCGTACTCCGGCGCAGGCCGCGGTTAAGGAAAGGAACCCAACCCAATGGCAAAGCTCATTCTGACCCATGAAGTAACCGGTCTTGGTGCTGCAGGCGACATTGTCGAGGTCAAGAACGGTTACGCACGTAACTTCCTTCTTCCCCGCGGTTTCGCCCTCACCTGGACCAAGGGCGGCGAGAAGCAGGTCGAGTCGATCAAGGCTGCCCGCGTCGCACGCGAGCACTCAACGCTCGAGGACGCCCAGAAGCAGGCAGCTGCTCTCTCCGCCAAGCCGGTCCAGTTGACCGTCAAGGCTGGCGAGTCCGGACGCCTATTCGGCACCGTCAAGGCTGAAGACGTGGCGAAGGCCGTCGAGGCCGCCGGCCTTGGCACCATCGACAAGCGCAAGGTAGAACTGCCCGCCCACATCAAGTCGGTCGGCACCTACCAGGCGAACGTCCGTCTGCACGACGACGTCTCAGCAGTAATCGACCTGAACGTCGTCGCCAACTAGTTTCGACGCTCGTTTCGAGCACGGCTCAGGGGACTCCCGCTCAGTGCGGGGGTCCCTTTTGCTGTCCGGGGGCTTTTCCTAGTTCGTCGTCTGGGCCGGTCGGTCCGCCTGGTCCGCCACGTGGAGTGCGAACCCCGGGCTGGTCATCAGCGCCTGGACGCGGTCCAGTGTGCTCTGATGCGGATCCCGCATCGCAAGCTGATTGGCGCGGAGAGCCTCCCTCAGGGCGTCGGCGCCCTCCTGCGTCGGCGGTGGGTGCGGGCGCTCTGGGGGCGGCGCGGGAGCGCCCTGGGCGGCGCCGGCCGGTGCGGGCGTCGTTGCAGAAGCTGGTGAGGGCCCGGTGGTGGCTTGCAGTGATAGTCGAGCCGAAGGTGGCACTGACGGCGCGGGCCGAACTGGCTGCGCTGCGTCCGGGACCGGCGGAGCCAGCGGGGCCATTGGGGCGCCGTCTAGTGATCCCCGGTCCGGGCGAGAGATATAACTGACCGCGCCGCCTGCCAATAGCACGCCGGACAGCACTCCCACGGCAAGAAGTTGCAGGTCCATTCGCTCCCCTCGGTTCGTCGTCGGATGCCACGGGTCTGGTTGGCCACAAGTATCTCACCGCCTACGTCACGCCGGGATTGTCCTCCGGCCGAGCGAAGACAGAGACAACCGAACATTCCTGTTCGCGCATACATCGGCCGGAGGGGCAGATGAGGGTGCAGTCGTCGGTATATAGGCCGGTCGGAGGGCCCAAAGGGCATGCGCGATGCGTCACGGATTGGGCGCCATGGCTGTGGATAGCAGGTGAATAACTCGTTCCGTAGGCCCTCAAAGAGCATCTGTCAACACGCAAGTAAAGCATGAACGTTAGGTAGCGGAAACATTTACTCCACAGGTCCTTCAGGGTATATCCGCAGGTCAGAGCTGTAGTAGCTGGATAAGTATTCCGTTATCCACACCGTTGTCCCCATCCTGTGCACAAGACACGCCGCGTTATCCACAGCCAATCCACAGGGCCTGTGGATTACGCGCTTGGCAAGATGCAGCTTCGGCACTACCGTGGCGGAGTATCCCAGACGCTAAAACTGTCAGTGCCGGGTGATAGACCTCAGTTATCAGGCCGGATACGACCAACCACGACGATCCGTCGGAGCTGGTTCCCGGGGTAGGTAACTGGAAGAGAGAGTGCAGCGGTGTCCCTCACGCACGCAGATTCAAAGGAGGACACCCGGTCCCCGGAGTTCACCCGAACCCCGCCGCAGGATCTGGTTGCCGAACAGTCAGTGCTCGGCGGAATGATGCTCTCCAAGGATGCCATCGCCGACTGCGTCGAGGTGTTGCGGGGCGTGGACTTCTACCGTCCCGCCCATGAGAGCATCTACGAGGCCGTCATCGACCTCTATGGCCGCGGAGAACCTGCCGACGCCGTCACCGTGTCCGATGAACTCACCAAACGGGGAGAAATTTCGCGGATCGGAGGTCCGGCCTACCTTCACACCCTGATCCAGTCCGTGCCCACTGCTGCAAACGCCGGTTTCTACGCGGAGATTGTCCGCGAGCGGGCGGTGCTGCGCCGTCTCGTGAATGCCGGCACGAAGATCGTCCAACTGGGCTACTCCAACGATGGTGAAGTGGATGACATCGTCAACGCCGCCCAGGCCGAGGTGTATGCGGTCGCCGAGCGACGCAGCGCCGAGGACTACGTCGCGTTGAAGGACATTATCGAGAGCACCGTCGACGAGATCGAATCGGCTGGTCATCGGGGGGAGGGCATGTCTGGTGTGCCCACCGGGTTCTTTGAACTCGACGAACTGACCCAGGGCCTGCACGGCGGGCAGATGATCGTTGTCGCGGCACGACCAGCGATGGGCAAGTCGACCTTCGCCCTGGACTGGGCCCGGTCGGCAGCGATCAAGCACAACCTGACCACCGTGTTTTTCTCCCTGGAAATGGGCCGCAACGAGATTGCGATGCGCCTGCTGTCCGCCGAGGCGACGATTGGGCTGCAGGATCTGCGGAAGGGCACCATCAAGGACGAGCAGTGGGGCAAGATTGCCACCACTATGGGTCGGATGAATGACGCGCCCCTGTTCATCGATGACAGCCCCAACATGTCACTGATGGAGATCAGGGCCAAGTGCCGGAGGTTGAAGCAACGCCACGACCTCAAGCTGGTGGTCCTGGATTACCTGCAGCTGATGTCCTCGGGCAAGCGCGTCGAGTCGCGCCAGCAGGAGGTCTCCGAATTCTCCCGTGCGCTGAAGCTACTGGCGAAAGAGCTCAACGTGCCAGTGGTGGCTCTCTCACAGCTCAACCGTGGTTCCGAGCAGCGCACCGACAAACGCCCAATGGTGTCCGACCTCCGTGAGAGTGGTTCGATCGAGCAGGACGCCGACATGGTGATTCTGCTGCACCGCGACGACGTCTACGATAAGGAATCCCCGCGCGCCGGAGAAGCCGACGTGATCGTGGCAAAACACCGTAACGGCCCCACGAAGACCATCGTCGTCGGGTTCCAGGGCCATTACTCGAGGTTCAACAACATGGCTGTTGACGGCGGAGGCGGCGGGTTCTAGACCCTGGTTAACCCCGGCGGCGCGTGGTCGCCAGTTACAGGTGCCCTCGGCGCCCACACGCCACTGAGGGCGCACTCGACATCCCCAGCCCGCTGGTCGAGGTGCCCAAGTATCGCCGGTGGATGGGACCCCTGCCGGATTGCGGCCGTGACCCGGTGCAGCTGCTCCCGGATGGCGGCCTGATCCTCCTCAGCGGCGTGCCACGCAACCTCCTGCAGCAGACTAAGAACCCGATCAATCACTGCCGGGTCGGAACTCCCATAAAGGACCGGCTGGTCAAGGGTGATGTTCAGGAGCGCGGCAAAGTCCGGTCGGTGAAGAATCACCCGGACCTGGCCGTCGTCGTCGCGCAGTATCCGCGCTCCAAGGTCGCGTTGCGCGAGATCGCACAACAGGGCCGACATGTGGCCGAGCACGTGGATGGCAGTTGTCGGATCATTGATGCCCGGGGACAAGGCCTTGGCCGCGACGTCGATGAGTTGCCGGAATCCGAAGGCGACATCCTGCACCGCAGTTCGCTCGAATCCGATGGTGAAGGTGGCTGCGAAGTCCTTCCGGAATCGTTCCAACGACTCTTGAGCCATGCTCGGCCCGCCGCTGCGCACCCAGCCGACGGCAGCGGGAATTCCCCTGACAAGTGAAGACCCGACCTGAGAGTCAACTCTCACAATTGCCTGGTGCTCGATCGCAGCGGCGAGGAGTCGCTTCTCGTCGATCCCGGTCAGGAATCCGGACCGAGATGCGTCGATCAACACGGCGGAATCGGGAGCCTCTGGTAGCACCGGGCTGGTGGATCCGCCTCGGTCCGGGTAGGCCCGCTCGATGGTGTCCGCCGTGTCGTTGTGAACCTTGCGCATGATGGTTTCAGCCCGAATTTCCCGGGCCAGGTGAGCCAGGAAGAACACCAGCCCAATGATGCTCCCAATCGCGAGGAGGAAGGCGAGTGTCACCGCCAGGTGAGGAACAAATGGTTCTTCACCGTCGTACCCCGAGCGAACCGTCCGCAGCACCGTCAGCGCGTAGGCGAAGGTGCCGAGGAACAGGGCCAGCGTGGCGTGCACCACTCGATCGCCGGTGAAGGTTCGCAGGAGGCGGGGGGAAAATTGGCTGCTGGCCAACTGCAGGGTGACCACGGTCAGGGAGAACGTCAACGAGGTAGCGGTGATCAGTGATCCAGCAGTCGCCTCCAGGATGGCCCGCGCGGCATCGGGGCCGCCGCCGATCAGGAGATTGGATACCCCCTCAGGCAGGTTGTCGCCAACAGCGGCATCGACCATGGGCAACCAGATTCCCAATCCGATAGCCACCACTACGGCGAAGACGGGTAGCGGCCACAACTGGGTCCTCAGGGCGTCGGCGGCGGAACGCAGTCTTCCGCCAGCCTGGTTAGTTCGGCCGGACGAGGTGGTCATCGGAGGTGCGGCTCCCTGCTGGTGGGGTGAGGTTACCTGCACAGCCTAAACCAGGGTAAGTCGCTTCTCCCGTAGCTGACCCCTGCCACGGCGCCGGGAGCCACCGCCCGGGCCAGGGCCATGACACGCTCCAGACAGGCCCGCTCAGGCTCGCGGATCGCTGCAAGAGCCGCGTCGACAGCATCGACGTCAGCACCTCACCTGCTGGCTACCCACCAGCGACCGATTGCACGATCATCACCTCGGCGCCGGGCGGAACCGGGGTCGAGAGTCCCGCCAGCCGTCGCACGTCTTCCCCGTCAACGTACACGTTGACGTATCGGCGCAGCGCACCGGTCTCGTCACGGATGCGGCGGGCAAATACCGGATACCCGTGGTGCAGATCGTCAAGAATTTCGGCCAACGGGGCCGCTGTAGCCGTCGCCACGGACACCCGTGCCCTGTCCCCGATCAACGGTCGCAGCAGGGTGGGAATGAGGACTGTTACGTCGTTGGCGGGAGTCTCCATTTAGGAGCCGACGACGGCGGCTGCCCGGACGCACAGTACGTCCGGCAGGTGGGAGGTGACCTCAGCGAACGTGGCGCCCTCGTCGGCGCTCGCGTAGACGGTCCCGCCGCGGGTGCCGAAGTACACTCCGACCGGTTCGTGCGTGTCCACCCCGGCCGCGTCCCGCAGCACAGCGTTGTACTCGCCTTCGGGTAGGCCGTGATCGAGGCGGGTCCAGGAGGCGCCGGCGTCGTCGGTGCGGTGCACGGCCAGTTTGGCGTCGGGTGGGATGCGTTCGCTGTCGGCTTTCAGGGGAATCACCCAGGCGGTGCCGGTCCGGTTTGGGTGGGCGAGCATCACGAAACCGAAGTCGGCGGGTAGCCCCTCGGCGATGGATTCCCAGGTTTCGGCGCCATTGTCGGACCGGTAGACGCCGTGATGGTTCTGCGCGTACAGCCGGTTGGGTTCAACCGAATCCCGGGCGATCTTGTGGACGCATTGACCGAATTCGGGGTTGGGATCGGGCATGAAGTATGCCGAAATGCCCTTGTTTCGCGGTGCCCAGGAGGTGCCGCCGTCGTCGGACCGGTACACGCCTCCGGTGCTCATGGCCACATGGACGGTGTCATCGGCGGGGCTCGGAACTACTGAGTGGGCTGCCGCGCCTCCGAACCCCGCACCCCATTCGGAGCGGTGTGGGTGGTCCCATAACCCGCGGTTCAGTTCAAAGTGCTCTCCGTAGTCAGTCGATTTCCAGACCGAAATGGGTTCGCAGCCCGCCCAGACAACCCCGGGGCGACCTGCGGAATCGGGTTGGAGCTGCCAGATCCGCTCGACGGCGGCTTTATCGCCGTCGGAGAATTTGATGGCCCCCTGCTCGGGTTCGGACCAAGTGGCACCCAGATCATCGGAGTAGACCACGGTGGGACCCCAGTGATAGGAGAGCACCCCCACTAGGATCCTGGTGCGCCCTGCACGGGTATCGATGCCCACGCTGGCTACTTCCTGCATCAGGAAGTGCGGTTCAGATAGCTTCCAGGTTTGCCGGTCGGTGCTGGTCGCGAGCCACAGGCCTTTTTTGGTGCCGATGGCCAGGAGTGTTGTCGTCATAAGGTCCTCGGTTCAGTAGATAACTGATGTGAACACTGTAAACAATGGCACAGCCGCGAAATCCTGTATAGACGTATCCTCGTAGCTTCGGAAGCCTCCACCGGGATCGAGCGCACCAACTTCCGCTCATAAACTGCCATCGCCCAGGCATGCCCGGCGGTAGCGATCACGGCGTAACAGCCAGGGGCCAGACCGGGATCTCACCAGAACTCCGTACCGAGCGGTAGCCGGGTTGCCTCCAATGGAGACACCCGGGCTATCGGGCGCACTGGATGGAAATGTTGCCGCCGTCGAGTCGGGCGCGGACGGCGACGGTGGGCTCTGACGGGGCGGGTGCCCGGTCGCCGGAGAGCTCATTGCGGACGTGGCCCCGTTTCGACGCAAGATCGAGCCAGGCGGCGACCCCGGCCCGCACCCCGATGGTGACCTGCCCGAAGGCGCTCTCCACCGCGACGCTGCCGCTCGAAATCTCGCCCAGGGTGATGCTGCCGTAAGCGGTTTTGGCGGTCACCGAGCCGAGCGCGCGGGTGAGGTCGAGGTCCCCATAGGAGAGCTTCGCGTCCAGTTCACCGCCCGACTCGCCGACGGAGATCGCCCCATGGGACGCCTTCAGGATCGAATCTCCTCTGATGGTGCCGACCCGGATCTGGCCGTGGTCGGCAGTGATCTCGGCTCCGCCACCGACGGATCCGACCACCGCGTTGCCGTGACCGGCGCGGAGCCACAGGTCGCCGGTGGCATCGAGGTCGACCGGGCCCATCGAGTTCTTGATCCGGGTGGCGCCGAGCCGGCCGATGGTGTGGACACCGCCCATCGCCACTTTGGCGGTGAGCCTGGACCCGGAAGGCAGTTCGATCAGCAGGTCGACCGATTCGTTGGACCCGATCACACTGAAGCGGGGTTTTGGGCCATTGACCGTAAGACGGGCGCCGTCGAAGTCGATGGTGGTCTCGTCGGCGCCCCGGCGGTCTACAGCCTTGTCTGGGTTGGTCGCAGACACGGTGACCACGGTGTCGGCACGGTCGCTGGCGACGACGTCGAGCAGGCCGATCTGCAGGTCGACGGCGAGGTCAATGGCGGAGGGGGTGGAGTAGGTAGGCATGCTGGTGTGCTCCCGATGATGGGCGTGGTTGAGTTACCCCGCGGGCCCGCGGGCCCGCGTGGTCGGTGAAGGTGGAGGGCTGCGAGGTTAGCGCGCCCAGCCAGCGAAGTTGTCGCCGGTGCGCAGGACGCGTTGCGCTGACCGACGTTGCCTGGGTTGAAGCGCAGCAGCCACGGCGCGCACCAACCAGGCGTTGACTGACAACCCGTCGGCCACTGCAGCGTCATCGACCCGCGCTTTAAGGGCGTCGGGTAACCGAAGGGTGGTGCGGGAGGTGCTGGCGTCATCCTCTTCCACGGCAACGGCCGGCGAGTCGTCCGCCTCGGCGTCGACGGTGGGCAGGGTGATGACAAACTCCACCTCGCGGCCTCGAAGCCGAAGGTCAACGGAGCCCGGGGCCAGGTCCCGGGTGATCTCGCTGGCTGCCGCCGACAAGGCGTCCAGCAACACGAGCCGTGTCGCTGCATCAAGTCCGACAGCGAGCCGTTCGGCCACCGCGCGGGTGTCCTCGGAGCCGCTCTCCGAAGTGTCCGCCAAGTGGCGTTGCAGGTCGCTGACGTACTGTCCTAATTCCATTCCATCATAGTGACACCACTATGATGTCACATCAAGGAAAAGTGGTGTCAATACCGCGGATGGTTCACTGTCCGCCGGTAGGCTGGGGCGATGGCCATCTACATCGACCCCCCGCTCTGGCCTGCGCATGGGACCGAATTCTCCCACCTGATCTCCGACCTGTCGGTCGCTGAACTCCACGCCTTCGCCGTGGCGGCGGGGATTCCAGAGCGGGCGTTCGATGGCGACCACTATGACGTTCCAGTCCGCCGCTACAGCCAACTGGTGACTCTTGGCGCGCGCGAAGTGGACTGCGGCACCCTGGTCCGTATTCTCATTGGCAGCGGCCTGCGGATTCCGGCCCGGCAGCGGACGCAGCGGCTGCGGCGGACCCTCCTCGCCCGGTGGAACGTCGTGCTGCCCGCGGAACCTGGGCTGGGCGAACAACTCATGGACCGATGGTCCGAGACGCACCGGAATTACCACACCCCCTCCCATCTCCTCGACGTGCTTGAGGCGCTTGACCTCCTATTCGCCCCGGGCGACGATGACAACCTGCGGCGACGGGTCCGGCTCGCCGCCTGGTTTCACGACGCCGTCTATGAGGGCTCCGCCGGAACGGACGAACGCGCTTCGGCGGCTCTGGCCGACGAGTTGCTGGCGGGGCTGGTGCCCGCTCCCGAGGCGGCCGAGGTGGTGCGGCTGATCCTGCTCACGGCATCGCATCGTCCGCAGCCGGGGGACCGGGCGGGTGATCTCCTGTGCGACGCGGACCTGGCCGTTCTAGGACGGCCGATGCGCGGATATGGGCAGTATGTGGCCGCCGTGCGGAAAGAATACTCCCACGTGTCGGACCCGGATTTCGCTACCGGCCGGGCCGACGTCGTCCGCCGTCTCCTGGCGATGGACCCACTATTCCGCACTGCGTCTGGACAGCTCCGCTGGCTGGACGCAGCCCGCACCAACTTGACGAACGAACTGCACTCCCACGCTTGGCCCACCCCGTGACACACTTGTGGACAGTGTTCACTTCCCGCAGCTGAGGACAGGCCAGGAACCCGTGGCAGAGCAGTCGACCCCACGCACCACGTACCGTCACGGTGACCTGCGACGGGCTTTGGTCGAGGCGGGAACCGAGCTGGCACGCGAGGGTGGGCCGGCCGCCGTCGTTCTCCGCGAGGTGACCCGCCGGGCCGGGGTGACGCCGAACGCCGCCTACCGCCATTTTGCTGACAAGGGTGCGCTGCTGCGCGCCGTCTCCGCCGCCGCGCAGTCCCGGCTTGCGGCGGCCATGGAGGAGGAGCAATCAGCCCTTACTGATCGTAACGACAGCGCTGGCGGCGCTGACGACGACGGCCCCCACAACGCCGCGGCACTCGCCCAGGCGAAGCTGCGCGCGGTGGGCTCCGGCTACCTTCGATTCGCCCAGGCCGAGCCGGGACTGTTCAGGACGGCGTTCGCGAATCACGTGGATCTGAGGGATGCGGCCGTCGAAGAGTCGGCGGGGCCCCACGGCAGGACGCCGTTCCAGCTGCTATCCGATGCCCTCGACGACCTGGTGGACAGCGGGGTGCTGGAGGCCAGCCGGCGTCCGGGGGCCGAGTTCGTGGCTTGGTCCGCAGTGCATGGGCTGGCCATGCTGGTGATCGACGGCCCGCTGAGGGGACTCGACGCCGGGTCGCGGCTCACCGCCGCGCAGCGCCTGCTGGAAATGGTGGAGCAGGGAATCTAATCCCGCTTCTGGCCGGTGGTGTTGAGACTCTTGCGCCGGATCGCGTAGCCGCTCGCCAGCAGCGTGATCGCAGCAACAATCAGCAGCGCACCAATGCCGAGGGTCAACCCGGCACCCGACGGCACCGGTTCGTCAAGGGCAGCGGCACGCGCAAAATCCGAGATACCTTGCGGAATGAAGAGGGTGCTCATGAAGAACGCGACCAGACCTCCGATAGAGAACCAGATTTCCTTTTTCATGTGTGCTCCCTGTGCGCCGTCGTGCCTCACTCTTCAGCCTAGCGGACGTCCCCCCGGCCCGCCCGCAGACCGTCGGGAGCTAGGCATAGGGTGGCATGGTGAGCACCACCGTCCCTGATACCCGCGAGTTGAGCCGGCGCATCCTGCACCTCGCCGTCCCAGCGCTTGGCGCCCTGATAGCCGAACCCTTGTTTCTGCTGGCCGACTCGGCCATCGTGGGGCACCTGGGTGTTGACGAGTTGGCAGGAGTGGGCCTCGCGTCCACGGTGCTGCACACCGCCGTCGGGCTCATGGTTTTCCTCGCCTACTCCACCACGCCCGCCGTGGCGAGATTCCTGGGTGCCGGACGGATCCCGGACGCGGTGGCTGCAGGCCTCGACGGTATCGGCCTGGCCCTGGTCCTGGGAGTGCTGCTCTCCACAATCGGCTGGATCCTTGCACCCGGACTCGCATCGCTGATGGGCGCGGAAGGGCAGGTCCACACCTTCGCCGTCGACTACCTGCGCTACTCCATGCCCGGACTCACCGCGATGCTGGTGGTGCTCGCCGCCACCGGGGTGCTTCGTGGCCTGCAGGACACCAAGACGCCGTTGCTGGTGGCCGGCGTCGGGTTTGCCGTGAACATTGGGCTGAATTTTCTGCTGGTCTATGGGCTGGAACTCTCGGTTGCTGGGTCCGCTTTGGGGACCAGTATTACCCAGTGCGGGATGGCAGCCGTCTACCTGGTCATTGTGGTCCGGCTCTCACGCACACACAGGGTTCCGCTGCGGCTGTCCTGGCAGGGTCTACGGGCGACGGCGAGGGTGGGTTCCTGGTTGATGCTGCGGACCATGAGTCTGCGGGTCGCGATTCTTGCGACTGTGTATGTCGCGACTTCTCAAGGCTCAGTCTCCCTTGCCGCACACCAGTTGGTGATGACTATCTTCATTTTTCTGGCCTTCGCGCTCGATGCCCTGGCCATCGCCGCGCAGGCCCTCATCGGCAAGGAGCTCGGCGCGGGCGACAAGCCGCTGGCTCACGCGTTGACTCGGAGGATGATCCGGTGGGGTCTGGGGTTCGGTCTGATCACCGGCGCCCTGCTGGCCCTGGCAGCACCGTTCGTCGGCTGGATCTTCACTACCGATCAGGACGTGCAGTCAGCGCTCGCTGGTGGGCTTTTTGTACTCGCAGTGTCCCAACCCGTGTGCGGGCTGGTGTTCGTGTTGGACGGCGTCCTCATCGGTGCTGGCGACGCCCGCTATCTGGCGATCGCCGGCGTCGTCAATCTCCTGCTGTACGTGCCGCTGCTGGGCTGGGTCTTCGACGCCGGGCTCAACGGACCGGCCGGAATTGTCTGGCTCTGGCTGGCGTTCGGTGTTGGCTACATGGCGGCGCGGGCCCTGACCCTGGCGTGGCGGGTGCGCAACGATCGCTGGATGATGATCGGCGCTCACTAACCTTGACGTCGCCCGGACAAACAGGCCCTGGGCTCGCGGGTTGTGGTACTGTCGCGGGCTTCTGTCGCGGGGATAAACTGGGTGGTCTGGACTGAAGTAATCAGCCCGTTTCGAATCGGAGGTTTTGCGCAATGGTTGCCGCACCACACGATGTGACGGTCCAGCCGCCTCACAACCCACTGGACCAAGCAGCAGCCGTCTGGCCGCCCCTGCTGTTCCGGGCCGCTGTAGCTGCAATATTCGGGGCTCTAACCATCTTCTGGACGCAACCGTCGGTGCAGGTCGCGTCGGTGGCCGGCGGACTGTACCTGCTTGGGCTGGCCGTGTCTGCGGTCTGGATGGAACAGGCGATGGACCTTCGCGGGAGCACCGACCGGTGGGTGGTGTGGATTGCCCCAGGCTTCCTGCTCTCCGGTGGTGTGCTCAACTTATGGATCCATACCGATGCCATGTTCGCCCAGGTTGTGGCGCTCGTCCTGGTGATCGCCGGTGCGGTGGACCTCTACGTGGGGATCCGGCAGCGTCGTACCGCCGTTGCTGGGAAGGACCTGATCACTGTCGGGGCCGTGAGTATTGCTACCGGATTGTTGCTCCCCCTTTTTGAGGATGCGGGAGCCCACGCCCTGCTGGGCGTTACCGGAGGCGGGGCAGTGATCAGCGCCGTCGTCCTGGCGATTGCCGCCCTCGGATACCGGCATGACGTGGATCACGCGGCCCCAGTAAGCTCCGCCCACCCCGTAAACTAGGAGAAGCAGTCTTTCTACCCCTGGTAGAAGAGTCTGCAGCTGCAATTTTCCCAAGGAGTAACAGTGTCCAAATCGGTCAGGGGCGTCAAAGGCCCCCTCATCTTCTCAGCCGTCCTCGCGGCGGTCGCCGGCATCGTGGCGATGATCGTCTCCACTGGTGGCGGCACCCGGGAACTGAGGGTTGACCTTGGCCTCACCGCCGCGGGAATTGCTTTCATCGCCGCACTGGTGGTCTGCGCCATGCTCATGATGACCGAGAAGCCGAACGCTGACCACCTTGGTAAAGGGACCGGAATCAACCGGTCATCGTCGAAGATCCCCGGCGGCGCGGGGAACGTCGATAAGGAAGGAAACCCCAAAGGGACACCCCGCGGCGGGTCGGACAGCACCCACTAGCGGCCGTAGCCTTCTTTTCGCCCCTTTTTTCGCAGTGGCAGCATATTCCTGACGTGAGCCGGTCTAGACTTTCAGCTGACCCGAGTATTCCGACCCAGGAAGAGGCGCAGCATGATCCCGGAAATCAACATCTGGGCGGTGCTTGTCGCTACCCTGTCCACCTTGGTCGTCGGCACCATCTGGTACACGCCCAAGGTGTTCGGCAACTACTGGACGAGGGTCGCTAAGGTCGACGTGAGCGGCGATTCCAGGGACGCCATCAAGCCCATCCTCATCACTGTGGTGGTCAGTCTGATCAGCGCGTGGGTGCTGGCCGGTGGTGCCGCGATCGCCCAGGACTTTTACGGCGGAAATTTCCTGCTCAATACCTTGATTACCGCAGTGATCCTGTGGGCCGGGTTCACCGCCTCCCGGTTTATTACCCACGACGCGTTCGAGGGCCGGCCGGCCGGACTCACCCTCCTGAATTGCGCCCACGAACTGGTCACCTATTTGGTGATGGCGCTCATTATCGGCTTGTTCGGCATCAGCGGGGCCTAACCCCGGGCTACCCGGACCTCCCCCGGCCAGGAATAGTGGCTGGACCGCAGAAGCGCTGTTGGGTAACCACTCACGTGCGGGTGCACCACTTTTCTGTGCCTGTCGCGTACGTGGGTCTAGCCGGCCACCGCTTTCCGGGCGCGATACGCCTTGACGTGCGCGCGGTTGGCGCAGTTCCCCGTATCGCAGTACCGCTTTGAGCGGTTTCGGCTCAGGTCGAGCACGACGGCGCTGCAGTCGTCGGCCGCACAGATCCGCAGCCGGTCCATTTCGTGGGTCCTGATGACATCGATCAGCGCCATCGCCGCCTCGGTGGCCATCCGGTCTTCGAGCGGAGCCTCGGGATCGGTGGCGTGCAGGTGCCAGTCCCAGTGATCGTGGCGGACCAGCCGGGGGAGGGCCTTCGCGTCACTCAGGATCCGATTGACGCGCGCGACGGCGTCGTCCTCGGAGGAGGTCCAGACCTCTTCAAGTTCCGCCCTCAACCGCACCACCGCTGCGAGCTCGGCGGATGTCCGGGCACGCGACCCGGAGAAGTCCTGCTCGGTGAGGAAACGGTCCAGGTCCGCCAACGTGGTCAACTGATCCGGATCCTCCTTTCCCGTGTTGATGAGCGCGGCGGCGGAGATCAGCGCAATTTCTGTGTCATAGGCAAAGGTCATGTTGACTCCTGACAGGGCTCGGGGCTACTGTCACTACCATAAACATATTTTGGTCATGACACTAATGTGGGCGGAGGAGTAGGCATGAAGAACGGTGCAGCAGCGGGCCTGGGGTTCGCGGTCATCTCGGCGGCCACGTTTGGCGTATCCGGGCCGTTCGCCAAGTCCCTGCTGGAGATTGGGTGGAGTCCGGGTGCAGCAGTGGGTGTGCGCATCGGCGGGGCGGCCCTCGTGTTGCTGGTCCCGGTTCTGATCGCCCTGCGGGGGCGGTGGACAACCCTGCGCGGCAGCGCGCTGACCCTGATCATCTACGGTGTCACAGCGATTGCGCTCTGCCAGTTCTTCTATTTCAGCGCCGTGCAGCGGATGTCCGTCGGGGTTTCCCTACTCCTGGAATATCTGGCGCCGGTGCTCATTGTCGGCTGGCTGTGGGCCCGCAGCCGTCGGACCCCGCGCCGTCTCACCGCCGCCGGTTCGGTAACCGCCATGATCGGGCTCCTCCTGGTGCTGGACCTGACCGCCGACGAACGCCTCGACCCGATCGGCGTCCTCTACGGACTTGCCGCGGCGGTCTGCCTTGCGGTGTTCTTCTTGATGTCCGCCCGAGCCAACGACGCCCTGCCGCCCCTGGTGATGGCCGGCGGCGGAATGGTGGCCGGAGCTGTGGCCATCGGGGGGCTGGGGCTCGTGGGCGTCATGCCCTTCACCTTTGAGTTCCGCGACGTGACCCTGGCCGGGTGGGAAACCAGTTGGCTGGTGCCCGTGCTGGGGCTAGTGCTGATCTCCACTGTGGTGGCCTACTTCACGGGCATTCTTGCGGCCCGCCAGCTCGGGTCGAAGGTGGCTTCCTTTGTGGGGCTCACCGAGGTGATGTTCGCGGTGCTGGCTTCCTGGCTGATGCTCGGTGAGCTGCCCGGACCGATCCAGCTCCTCGGTGGACTGTTGATCGTCGGTGGAGTGGTGATGGTCCGCCTCGACGAGTTGCGCGCGCCAACGAACGGATCCCCGCCGCTGGACCGCGCCAACGACGTCGAGCCCGTCCCCCTGCCGTAGTTTTACCTACCGAACCGACGCAGCCGCAACGAGTTGGCCACCACAAGCACTGAACTCGCGGCCATCGCCGCACCCGCGACCATCGGGTTGAGGAACCCCAGAGCAGCCACCGGGATGCCGATGGTGTTGTAGAAGAATGCCCAGAACAGGTTGGTCTTGATGGTGCGGAGGGTCTTGCGCGATAGCTCGATGGCCTGTGCCACCTGCTCCAGGCTGTTCCCCATCACGGTCAGGTCGGCTGCCTCAATGGCAACATCGGTGCCCGAGCCCATGGCGATCCCCAGATCAGCCTGGGCCAGGGCGGCGGCGTCGTTGACCCCGTCGCCGGCCATCGCCACCGTGGCTCCTTCGGCCTGCAGCCGCCGGACGGCCTCCACCTTGCCCGCTGGAAGCACCCCGGCGAGCACATCGTCAGGAGCGATTCCTACCTGGGCAGCCACCCGGTGTGCCACCGGGGCGTTGTCGCCGGTGAGCAGGATAGGTCGCAGTCCCAGATCCTTGAGCCGCGCGATAGCCGCAGCAGATGAGTCCTTGACCGTATCCTTCAGCGACACCAGGCCCGCGATGCGGCCCTCAACTGCTACCCAGACGGCGGTGGCCCCGGAATCCTGCTGACCCTGCAGTGCTGAACGGTGTGCGTCGGTGAGAGCGACCCCGTTCTCTTCCAGCCAGCCGGACTGCCCGGCGAGCACGGTGACGGCGCGCCCGCCGTTGTCGACCGTGCCCCGCACCCCGCCGCCGGCGGAGCTACTGAACCCGGTCACCGCGGGGTGGCCCGGTGCTGCCGCAGCGATCGCCTGCGCAATCGGGTGCTCGCTGGCGGCCTCAACCGCGCCGGCCAGCCGCAGGACGTGGTTCCGATCCAGGGCACCGAGCACGACGACGTCGGTCACTGCAAGTTTGCCGGTGGTGACAGTGCCGGTCTTGTCCAGCACAATGGTGTCGACCGTGCGGGTGTCCTCCAGGACCTGCGGTCCACGGATGAGGATGCCCAGCTGGGCGCCACGCCCCGAACCGGTCAGGAGTGCCGTCGGCGTAGCGAGCCCGAGCGCACACGGGCAGGCGATCACGAGGACGGCGACGGCCGCAGTAAACGCCGACTGCAGGTCCCCGGTCAGCACCATCCAGGCGATGAAGGTCAGGAGGGCGATGGCTAGCACGATGGGGACGAAGACGGCACTGATTCGGTCCGCCAACCGGGCAATGGGCGCTTTGCCGCTCTGCGCCTGGCTGACGAGCCGTCCCATCTGGGCCAGGGTGGTCTCGCTGCCAATCCGGGTGGCCCGGACTATCAGGCGACCCGAAGTGTTGATGGTGGCGCCGGTGACGACGTCGTCAATGCCGACGTCCACCGGCAACGATTCGCCGGTGATCAGTGAAGTGTCGATAGCGCTGGTGCCATCGATCACCACACCGTCAGTAGCGATCTTCTCGCCCGGCCGCACCACAAACTCGTCACCGTGGACCAGGGAATCGGCCGGTACCTTGACCTCAACCCGGCGGCCGTCCTGGTCGCGGAGGACCGTTGCGTCCTTCGCGCCGAGGCTCAACAGCGCCTTGAGCGCTTCGCCGGCGCGCTGTTTGGCATTTGCCTCAAGATAGCGGCCCAGCAGCAAGAAGGTGACGACGACAGCTGCCACCTCGAAATACAGTGCGTGGTCACTCATGGCCATGCCCGCGTGTTCGGTGATGGTTGGATCACTGAACAGTTGCCAGGCTGAAAAGAGGAACGCCGCGGTGACACCGATAGAAACCAGCGTGTCCATTGTTGACGCGAGGTGGCGCGCGTTGATGGCGGCGGCCCGATGGAACGACCACGCGGACCAGGTCACCACCGGCAGGGCGAGGGCGAAGACGACCCAACCCCAGTGCGGGAATTGCGCCGCAGGCACCATGGAGATGATGGCGACCGGCAGTGTTAGTAGCGCCGCGACGATGAGCCGCGGCCGCAGTTGCGCATCTGATCCACCATGGGTCAGGTGGTCGGAGGCTTCTGGGTGGGTCCCCTCCAGGGCCGGATCACTCGACCCCGCATTCGAGGCGGTGCTGCGGCCCTGGTGCTTCAGTTGTGCGGTGTATCCCGTCGCCTGCACCGTGTCCACAATGTCCTGATCCGAGATGTGCTCCGGGACCGTGACGGTGGCGGTTTCGAGCGGCAGGTTTACGCTGGCCTCGACGCCGTCGAGCTTGCCCAATTTGCGTTCCACCCGTCCCACGCAGGACGCGCAGGTCATGCCCTGAATATCGAGTTCGACAATCCTGGTGGCGGGGGTGGTCTTCAACTGGTCGGTGCTCATCGTGTTCCTTGGTGGTACTGATAGGTCGCACTGCTGGTAGACGTTGCTGCTGGGTGGTGCCGTGTCCTATTTAGGCGTCGGTGGCGACAACCAGGTAGCCGGCTTCGGCGACGGCCTCGCCAATCTGTTCCGGGTCAAGGACGGACGCTGAGGTGACCGTGGCGGTGGAGATTCCGCCCTTATTGAGGTCGACGGCGACGTTCTGGACGCCGTCGATAGTCAGGATTTCTTCGGTGACCGAATCGACGCAGTGGCCGCAGGTCATGCCAGAGATGTTGACGGTGGTGGTGCTCATGGTGGTACTCCTTGGGTGGAAGGGACGTGTTACCTCAGCAGGCGGCTGATGGCCGCCGAGGCCTCCTGGACTTTTTCCTGGACAATGTCGGGGTTGCCGGTGAGCTGGGATTCATTGGCCGCGCCCACTACGCAGTGGGAGATGTGCTCTTCGAGAAGACCGATGCTGACCGCGTGCAGCGCCTTGTTGATCGCTGAGACCTGGGTAAGGACATCAATGCAATACTTGTCATCCTCGATCATCCGCGCGATCCCGCGGACCTGACCCTCGATCCGTTTCAGACGCCGGAGATAGACAGCCTTATCGGCTGTGTATCCGTGTTCGGTGGTGGTGTCGGTCATTGGGTCTCCTCGGTCTCCCTCGAATATATACCCCCTACCCGTATAACTCAAGTACCCTTGGGGGGTATCTCCGGATTACACAGGGAACGCCGAGGCTCATGCAATACGTTGGAGAAGATGGAATGACCAACGAGCAAGGAATTAGGTAGATGACGCTGCACCTGGAGACGTGGCAGAAGCGCGTGCTCATTGCCTTGGCTGGAGCGCTGGTGGTTTGTCTTTTTGTGCTCACCTTCGTTGCCGGCCGGATCGGTACCGGCCCGAACTACCCGGCGGCCAATAGCGCGGACGCTGGTTTCGCCCGCGACATGCAGGTGCACCACGCCCAGGCGGTAGAGATGTCCCGATTGGTCCGCGACCGAACCAACAATGAGGTGGTCCGCACCATTGCTTACGACGTCGCAATGACCCAGCAGCATCAGATCGGCCAGATGTATGCCTGGCTTGAAGAATGGGGATTGCCGCAGAGCTCAGCCGGGCCAAATATGGCATGGATGGCGGGGTCCATGGACCATGGCACTGAAGGCGGGATGCTCAGGGACGACGGTCTGATGCCCGGAATGGCCACGCCTGGGCAGATCGCCGAGCTATCGGATGCCTCGGGCGCCGAGGCAGAGCACCTGTATCTGACCTTGATGATCACTCACCACACGGCAGGCGCGGACATGGCGCAGGCGGGGGCCGAGCTGGTTCAGGAGTCGCGGGTCAGGGTTGCCGCCGAGAAAATGATGGCCGCCCAGGTAGCCGAAATAGCCGCCATGGAAGCCCTGCTGGATGAGCTGTAGCATCACCGACGGTACATTGGTTTCAATCACACTTACGGGAAAAGGATTTACGCGTTGAACAAGAAGCGAGCCCAGGACAATGCCGACCGCCAGGCGCGGCTGAAGGCCATCCAGTCCAAGCAGCGGGCCGGTGACCGTCGGCGAACCACGTTGATCCTCGGCGGAATCGGTGCTGTTGTGATCGCCATTATCGTTGCCGTGACCATCGTCATCGTGGGCCAGGTGCAGGAAAACCAGCGCATCGAAGACCTCGCCAGCCAGCCGATTGAAGGCGTCCAGGAGTTCGAGGACCTGTCCTTCGACCACACCGATGCGCCGGTGGACTACGAGCAGTCAGCCCCCGTGGGTGGAGATCACAACCCCATCTGGACCAACTGTGGTGTCTACACCTCGGAGATTCCAAACGAGAACACCGTGCACTCCATGGAGCACGGCGCGGTCTGGATCACCTACCTGCCCGATCTCCCCCAGGCCGACATTGACGCCCTGACCGACCTGGTGGGATCCAGCGGCTACGTCATCCTCAGCCCATATGCCGATCAGGAGTCGCCGATCATGGTGAGCGCCTGGGGTCTGCAGCTGAGCGTCGACACAGCCGATGATGGCCGGTTGCCAGTTTTCCTTGAGCGGTACATTCAGGGTGAGCAGACCCGGGAGCCTGGCGCTGCGTGCACCGGCGGGATCACACCCGCAGCCTGACCCTCGCAAAGAGGTCAAGCCTGCGGCGTGCGGGGACTCCCCCCAGGATTCTCATGCGCGTCGCAGGCTCCACAGGGCAAGTGCGGACGCCAACACCATCAGCGCTGCGCCAATCCCCGAGATGAGCACCACACCGCTGTCGAAGGCGTGGAACGCCGACTCCAGAAGCTGACTGCCGCCGCTGGGCGGCAATTGTGCGGCGGTGTTCACGGCACCGCCCAGCGTCTCGGTGGCGGTGGCTTCCTGCTCCGGACTGAGACCCGCCGGCAGCACGAGGTTGCGCTGGTAGGAGGCGAGCAGTACGCTTCCGAGCAGTGCCGTACCGAACACGGAACCCACCTCGTAGGCGGTTTCGGACACCGCTGACGCAGCACCCGCCTTCTCTGCGGGCACGGTCGAGAGGATCAGGTCGTTGGATATCGTCTCTGACGCGCCGACACCGACGCCCAGCAGCACAAAGGCGAACAGCAGCACGGTAGGAGATCCACCCCGGCCGGTGATGGCGACGAACGCGTACGCCACCGCCGACAAGAGCAGGGCGACAGGTACCACGGTGTGCGGCGGCACCCGGCGGACAACGGGCACTACAGCCAGGCCAGCGATGATCGTCATCACCAGGCCAGGCACCAAAATTAGCCCCGCGTTCAGTGGGCTGAGCCCCAGCACTAGTTGCAAATGCTGTGAAACGAAGTAGATGAACCCCACCAGCGAGAAGATGGCGAGCAGGTTCACCAGTACCGCGCCGGTGAAGGCACGTACGGTGAATAGCCGGACGTCCAGCATGGGATTCGGTCGGCCTAGCTGGCGCCTGGTGAACGCAGTCCCGGCTGCCAGGCCGATGACGACGGCGGCAATTGTCACCGCCACCGAATCACCCTTGGCGAAGTTCTTGATCGCGAACACGATGGGCAACATGGTGGAGACCGACAGGACGATGCTCAGGTAATCCACACGGCCCGGATTGGGGTCCTTCGACTCCGGGACCAGCGCGGGGGTAAGGGCAAGCATGAGGAGCAGTACCGGGACGGCCAGCAGGAACACCGAACCCCACCAGAAGTGCTCGAGAAGCGCGCCGCCAACGAGCGGGCCCATGGCAGCGCCGGCAGAAAATCCGGCAGCCCAAATGGCAATGGCGAGGCGGCGCTGGTTGCGGTCGGTGAAGATGTTGCGGAGGAGGGAAAGCGTGGATGGCATCAGCATGGCGCCGAACACGCCGAGTCCCACCCGTGAGGCAACAAGCAGCTCGGCGGTAGGCGAGTAGGCGGCGGCAATTGAAAAGACTGCGAAGCCCACGGCGCCGATGATGAGGAGCCGGCGGCGGCCAAAGCGGTCGCCAAAACTCCCCATGGCGACCAGGAGACCGGCGAGCACCAAAGGGTAGCTGTCGATAATCCACAGCAGTGTCGTGCCGCTGGTGTTGAACGCCAGGGAGATGGCGGGGGTGGCAAAGGCGAGCACGGTGTTATCGACAGCCACCAGAAGCACGGGCAGCATCAGTACGGCGAGGGCAGTCCATTCACGTCGACCGGCCCGGGTGGGCGCGGGGTTGAGTGCTGCCGCCCCGGTGATCGGCTCGGAGACATCGGTCGAGTTGCTCATCACCCAATACTATACCGTCCAGCCGGTACAGTAAAGCGTGAAGATCCGTTACGATTGACACATGGCTAGTTCCAAAGAGCGCATTCTTGACAGCTTCGAGAACATCCTCATAAACGACGGCGAACGGGCCGCGACCATGGAAGCGATCGCAGCGGCTGCCGACGTGTCCAAGGGTGGCTTGTTGTATCACTTCCCGTCGAAGGAAGCGTTGGTGAATGCGTTGGGGGATCGGCTCCTGGCCCTTTCCACGATTGACCGTGAGCTGATGACCGCTGACTCCGAGGGAGCGGCCCGCTACTACGTACGGACCTCCGTGTACGAGGACAGTGCGCTCGACCGGGCCCTCGTGGCGATGGCACGCCTCGCCCAGCAGGGGCACCCGAAGGCACAGCAAAATTTCGCACAGATTCAGGCGCTGTGGCTGGGTGCACTCGAGGTATCGCTAGGAAGCCGCCCGGTAGCTCGCGCCGTGAAGCTCATGGGCGATGGGCTTTACTACGACGCGGCCTTCTTCGCAGGCAGCGGCGCCAACCAGGAATTCACCGACGAGATGGAGCAACTTCTGGAGCTGGTCGATCTGTTGCAGGAACCGTTGCGCAGGAATGCTTAGTCCCGGTTACTGGTCGAGTAGTTCGGCCGCCAGCTTACGGATTCGTTCGTCCAGGTCGTTCCGCACCCGCTCGACACCGGCAGGGTCCAGATCCGCCGGGTCTTCGACCTGCCAGTCCTCGTAACGCTTCCCCGGGTAGATCGGGCAGGTATCACCACAGCCCATGGTGATGACGACGTCGGCCGCCCGCACCACGTCGTCGGTGAGGGGCTTGGGGAAATCGGCGTCCAGATCAATGCCGAGCTCCTTCATGGAGTTGACCACGTGGGCGTTGAGATGTTCTGCGGGCATTGATCCTGCAGAACGGACACTAATCCGGCCATCGCCGTAATGCCTGAGCAACCCGGCGGCCATCTGCGAGCGTCCAGCGTTCTGCACGCACACGAACAGCACCTCGGCCTTTCCGCTGGGACGGATGCCCTGGGCGTGAGCGAGGGCGTTCAGGCGGTCCTCGGCGAAGTGCTTGGTGATGGAGGCCAGATAGGTCTTGATCTTTGCGGTCCGCGCGAGGGCTGTGTAGGACTCGAAAACGTACCGGTCGACCATCTCTGGACTAAACACACCGTCGAACCTGCCCGCGAGCTCACCGCTGATCCTGTGCAGGACATGTTCGTCGTTGATCAATCCGGGCATCGGGTTGGGGTGAGTTGCCATGTTTGAGCTCCTTCTTGGTCAGTAATCAGGGTCGTTGAAGCGGCCGTGGACCGTTCCGGTCGGGACGCCAACGCTCACTAGTTGGGGCGTGCTGCAACAACTGTCCGCCTCTTCCTGCGCGGCTGGCGCCGGAGCGTCACAGGAACCGCCCAGATCGGTGCTGCAGACTCCGGTCGCCGGGAGTGCCAACTGCACGTCCTCAGCGGCGGCTGTGTCGCCGGCTAGTGCCGCGACCACCGACCGAACCTGCTCGTAGCCGGTGGCCATCAGGAAGGTGGGTGCACGCCCGTAGCTCTTCATCCCAACCAGGTAGAAGTCTTTGTCGGGATGAGCTAGCTCCTTGGCGCCGTGCGCGGGCACAGTGCCGCAGCTGTGGAACTCGGGGTCGATCAAGGGTCCCAGCGCGCGGGGCGCTTCAACCGCAGGGTCCAGTTCCAGGCGGAGTTCCTGGACGATTCCCAGATCCGGTCTGAAGCCAGTGGCCGGAATCAGGACGTCCACCTCGACTGAGCCATCGGCGGTGTGGACAGTCAGCGCGTCGCCGGCGGTGAAGCCGGTGATAGTGAACGACGTCCTGAGCTCCACCACGCCGTCTGCAACCAGCTTGCGCAGCCGGGAGCCGAGCTGGCCGCGAGCTGGCAGGCCGTCGAGGTCGCCGCCCCCATAGAGCCGATCGGCAGAACCCGTGCCGCGGACGGCCCAGATGATGGAGGTGGACCCGGGGGCGCGTGCCACCTGTCCAAGCGCGATCAGGGTGTTGGCCGCAGAGTGCCCGGCGCCGACCACCATGACCCGTTTGCCTTCGAACTGCTCACGGGCGTCGCCTGCTGCGTCAGGGAGCGGGTGAGTGATGAAGCGGTCGGCCTCAGCCTCTCCGTGGGCCGGGAGTCCACCCTGCCCGAGGGGGTTTGGCTGGTCCCAGGTGCCGGAGGCGTCGATGACGGCGCGTGCCAGATGGTCCTCAACGCCGTTAGGGCCTTGCACCCTGACCAGGAACGGCTGCCTGTCGCGGTCCTTGGTCCGGGTCTTGTCTATCCCCTGGCGGGTCACCGCGAGGACGCGGGTGTTGAGCTGCAGGGTTTCGGCGATGACCGGTACTGCCGCCAGCGGTGTCACGTAATCGGCAACCAGCTCGGATCCGTAGGGTAGGGCCGTTCCCCGTGGGGAGGCCCAACCAGTGGGCTCGAGCAGACGGCGCGCGGCGGCATCGATGTTGAACTGCCACGGGGAAAACAAGCGGATGTGGCCCCAGTCGCTGACCGCGGCACCCGGCGTCGTACCGGCCTCGAAGATCAGTGGCTGCAGGCCTCGCTCGAGGAGGTGAGCTGCGGCGGCGAGACCGATGGGTCCCGCTCCGATGATCACGACCGGGAGCCCGCTCACGCGGGAAGCAACTCCGCGATCAAGGCTTCGACGCGGCCCTTGATGGTGTCGCGGATCGGCCGGACCGACTCCACGCCCTTGCCTGCCGGGTCTTCAAGCACCCAGTCCTCGTAACGTTTCCCCGGGAAGTAGGGGCATTCGTCACCGCACCCCATGGTGACGACGACGTCGGAGTCTTTGACGGCGTCGTCGGTAAGGACCTTGGGGATTTCAGCCGACATGTCGATGCCGAGTTCGCGCATTGCCTCGACTGCTGCTGGGTTGATCGAGTCGGCTGGCTGCGAGCCGGCGGAGCGGACTTCGATCCGGCCCTCGGAGAGGGTGGTCAGGAAGGCGGCGGCCATCTGGGAGCGGCCAGCGTTGTGGACGCAGACGAAGAGGACTGAGGGTTTGGTTGATGAATCAGACATGTGAGGTTTCCTTTGCGGGTGTCAGGGGATCGGTGGCGAAGAAGCGCTTCCGCGCCCAGAGGGCCACATAGACCAGTGCAACAAGAACCGGGACTTCAATCAAGGGTCCGACGACGCCGGCCAGCGCCTGGCCGCTGGTCACCCCGTAGGTGCCGATGGCGACGGCGATAGCCAACTCGAAGTTGTTGCCGGCGGCGGTGAAAGCCAGGGTGGTGGTTTTGGCGTAGCCAAGGTTCAGCAGCTTACCGATCACCATGCCTGCTGTGAAGACCACCAGAAAATAGATCAGCAGGGGGAGGGCAATACGGGCGACGTCGAGCGGCCTGGCGAGGATCTCATCGCCCTGCAGGGCGAAAAGGATCACGATGGTGAACAGCAGCCCGTAGAGGGCCCACGGTCCGAGCTTGGGGAGGAACTTTCCCTCATACCAGTCGCGACCCTTGGCGCGCTCGCCGATGGTGCGGGTGAGGAACCCGGCCAGCAGTGGTATGCCGAGGAAGATGAGTACGCTGATGGTGATGGCCCAGAAGGAGAAGTCGGCGCTGGCGGTTGGCAGTCCCAGCAGGCTGGGCAGTCCCTGCAGGTAGAACCAGCCCAGCGCTCCGAAGGCGAAGACCTGGAAGACCGAATTGATGGCGACGAGAACGGCCGCCGCCTCGCGGTCACCGCAGGCGAGGTCGTTCCAGATCATCACCATGGCGATACAGCGGGCCAGGCCGACAATGATCAAACCGGTGCGGTATTCGGGCAGGTCGGGGACGAAGACCCAGGCCAGGATAAACATGAAGGCAGGGGCGGCAACCCAGTTGATCACCAGGGAGGTGATCATGAGCTTCCGGTCCTTGATCACTGCACCGGTCTGGTCATAGCGGACCTTAGCCAGCACCGGATACATCATCACCAGGAGGCCGACGGCGATGGGCAGGGACACCGAGCCGATGGCCAGGGAGTCGAGGGCTCCGGCCATGCCGGGAATGAACTGGCCGAGAGCGATGCCAACTACCATCGCGGCGATGATCCAGACCGGAAGCAGTCGATCGAGGGTGGACAGTCTGCCGGTCGTCTCTTCGGCGGGAAGGGTTTGAGTACTCAAGGGGCTCCGTTGAACGGGACGAATGGTGGTCGTATAAATCGATGGTCTTCGATGCCTGAAGTATTTCCCAATCCATCGACGAATGTCAATGTCAGTGCATAATGGATGGATGACTACCGCCGTCACAACACAACCCGACGCCCTCACCGCCTGCTGCACGCCCACGGGTGAGCCGGTCATGTCGGAGGAGACGGCGTCGTCGTTGGCCGCTCAGTTAAAGGCGATCGCTGATCCCAACAGGCTACGGATGGTCTCGATCATCTCCTCAAGCGACAATGCTGAGGCGTGCGTTTGCGACATCACCGAGCCGCTGAACCTTAGCCAGTCGACAGTGTCGCACCACCTGAAGATCCTGGTCGACGCGGGCGTCCTGACCCGGGAGAAGAGGGGCGTGTGGGCGTATTATTCGCTGGTTCCGGGCGCACTGGACAGCCTCGCCGGGGCGCTGACCGGCCGCTCCTGACTACCCCCTCCGCCGAAAAGACCACCTCCGTCACAAAGTTAGATCGGGCGACTTGGCCGGGCGGTGAGTACCGGACCCTAAACGCCGCAGAAAAGTGGTGGCGTCGCCACTTAGCTTCCCTTCCGCCACTTTTCTGCACGCAACAGCGCTAGTCCAACAACGCTAGGCCAACGGCGAGAATTCGATCCAGCGCGGACCGGGGTTGCAGTCGTATTTTCCACGCTCGTGCAGGCGCCCGCTTTGGGGGTCGATCCGGTACACGGTCAGCTGGCCGGAGAGCTCACCGACCGCCAGCAGGAACTCACCAGTCGGATCGATGTTCATCCCGCGCGGCTGGGCCTGGGTGGTGGTGGTATCGATCAGCGAGAGCGTGCCATCGGGTGCGACGGCGACGACGGCGATGGTGCTGCTGGATCGTTCGGTGCTGTACAGAAAACGGCCGTCGGGGGACACCTGCAGTTCGGCGCACCAGATGGCATTCGCGGCCGGGTCCGGTCCGGACCCGTCGCGGACCCGGCCCGGCACGAGGTTCAGGGAGGAGGCAATTGAGGAGATCCGCTGCTGCTCGGTCAGGACGCCGGTCTCGGAGTCTTGGGCGTAGGCGGCAATCTCCCCCGACATTTCGTGAAGCGCGTAGAGCGTCTCCCCGGACGGCGAGAAGCGCAGATGCCGTGGGCCGCTCCCGGCCGGCGCGGCCACCTGGCCGCCGACACCTAGTGCCCCGGTGACGGAATCGACCGGCCACCACGCAATCAGGTCGTCGCCCAGGGCGGTGGCGTACACGAACCGTCCGTCAGGGCTGGTGACCACCGCGTGGGCATGCTTGCCGGGTGCGGCGGAGGACGCGGTGCCAGGGAGCATCCCGCCGTCGTCGTCAAGGCTCATGACGCTGACCAGGTGGTCGGTGTAGGAGGCGCCGAGCAGGTGACCGCACGACGGGTCGACCCCCAGATAGGCCATCCCAGCGATCAGCTCTGCAGTCCCGTGTGGCCTGAGGTCTCCGGTGCTCCCATCGATGGCGAGTGACCTCACCGTGGGCGGCGTGGTGGCCAGCGCTGCATATAGCAGGCGGTCGCTGGGGTGTATCGCCAGGCACTGCACCTTGACGCCCAGCGCCAACGACTGACCGGCGTCGAGGGCCCCGGAACGGGTGTCCAGGCGGAAGGTGTCAATACTCTGGCCGTCGGCGCAGGCAACATGAACGGCGAATCGAGTCATAGGCTTCACCCTAGCAACCGGGCGCGGGAAGCCCGCGATGTGGAAGCATGGCAGCGGTGCTGAAGCGCGGCACGCAGGACGAAGGAGATGTCAGTGCAGGTTCGGTTGGTTTTCCCTCACCAGCTCTTCGAGGAGCACCTCGGCGCGCCCGCGGCGCACCGGTTCATCCTGGTAGAGGATGATCTGTTCTTCCGCCAGTACCGATTCCACCAGCAGAAACTGGTGCTGCACCGTGCCAGTATGCGCCACTTCGCGCAGCGCCTCAGGGACGCGGGCTACACGGTGGACTACCTCGAAACTTCGGCGACGACCCCCAGTCAGGACCGGTTGGGTGCTCACCTGCGGGACATCGGGGCTACGCGGTGCACGTATTACGACGTCGTCGACGACTGGCTGGAGCAGCGGCTCGCCACGACCCTCGGAAACCTCGGCCTGACGGCGCAGGTGGACACCAGCCCCGGATTCCTGCTCAGCCCCGACGAGATTCGGGGCTACTTCACCAACGCCGGCTG
Organism: Arthrobacter glycogeni; assembly: GCF_054511155.1. NCBI lineage: Bacteria > Bacillati > Actinomycetota > Actinomycetes > Micrococcales > Micrococcaceae > Arthrobacter > Arthrobacter glycogeni. The sequence continues at coordinate 130,459 of NZ_JBTNDE010000005.1, forward strand.
GCGGATGCAAAACTTCTACGAGTGGCAGCGCCGTCGGCTGGGAATCCTGGTTGAACCAGATGGCAGCCCGGTGGGCGGTCGCTGGAGCTTCGACGCCGACAACCGGAAGAAACTGCCCAGGGGGTTGGCCGTTCCGGACCTGCCCGTGCTCGACCCCACCGACAACGTGCGGGACGCCATCGACTGGGTCACGCGGGAATTCCCCGACAATCCGGGAGTCGCCGGGACGTTCAACTGGTCGGTCACGCACCAGCAGGCGGCAGGCGCCCTTGAGGCGTTCCTTAATGAACGGTTTGCCCAGTTCGGCCCGTACGAGGATGCAATCTCCGCGCCGGACTCGTTTCTGTTCCATTCGGCGCTGAGTTCCAGCATCAATTCGGGCCTGCTCAGCCCGCTGGAGGTGGTCGATGTGACCCTGGACCATGCCGGCCGGCATGACACGCCGATCGCCAGTGTCGAGGGGTTCATCCGGCAAGTGATCGGGTGGCGCGAGTACATGCGGGCCTCGTATCTGCTGCGTGGTCGCGAGATGCGCACCAGCAACACCCTCGGGTTCGACCGGGGCCTGGCTGAGGGATGGTGGACCGGGGAGACGGGTCTGGAGCCGGTCGACGTCGTCATCAAACGGATCGGTGACACCAGCTATGCGCACCATATTGAGCGGCTGATGGTGCTCGGAAACGCGATGGCGCTGCATCGGATCCACCCGGACGCCGTCTACGAGTGGTTCATGGCGATGTTCATCGACGCCTATGACTGGGTGATGGTTCCCAATGTATACGCCATGAGTCAGTACGCGGCCGGCAGCATAATCACCACCAAGCCCTATGTCAGCGGGAGTAATTATCTGAAGAAGATGAGCAACTTCCCGCCCGGCGGGTGGCAGGAGAGCTGGGATGCCCTGTACTGGCAGTTCGTGAGTGACCACCGCGCGATGTTCAGCCGGAATCCACGCTCCTCAATGATGGTCGCGCTCTATGACAAGTTCGACGACGAGAAGAAGGTGCGCCTGCATCTAGAGGCAGCGCGCTGGCTCTAGGCGTCTTGCAGGAAGGCTTGTTGCCGGACGGGGGCCCGTACTAGGGTTGGATCGTTAGCGTCAGACGGGTAGAGGGCGTCTGTCATAGAGCACACTCCATTGAAGGAATCACTCATGACCGAAAACACCTCCGCAGACCAACAGGGCAACCACAACATCCGCGATTGGGCTGACCTGGCCGAGGAAATGTGGACTTACCTGACCGGCAAGGGCGCAGCGGTGAACTACAGCTTCATCGACATGACGGTGGAGGTTCCCCGAGACATCGGGCCCGACGCCCCGCGCGCCACCTGGAAGCTGAACGGAACCCTTCGGGTCACTACCAGCGATAACGATGCAGCGGGCTCCGATACCCACCGCAACTGAGTCATGGCTGCAAAAATTCGACTGGAGATCGATCTCGCATTCTCGATGACCGAACCAGCAACGGCGGATCGCACCGCATCAACGGTCAGCGGAACAGTGACAGCCAACGGCTCGACGGTTGAGGTGTTCGTCGACTCGCCTGAAGCATTCGGCGGGACCTCCACACCGTCGCTCGCCGCGGTCAGGGAGTTGGCGAAAGCCCTTGCCGACAAGGGCGTCGCCGTGTCCATTACGGGCCCCAAGGGCAACCTCGTGAGCCTCGGAGCGGTCGAGGCTTCACGGGTGCAACGACTCCTGACCCGGTCCCCGCATATCCGCTTGGGGTCGCTCGGTGCCCTCACGCCGCTGGCCAGGAGCGTGCGCGGGTCAGGTAAAGCCGGGACTTCCGGCCTCCTGCCGCCGTCAACTCCGTTCCCGCTTGTCCCCACCGTCAACCGGATGATTCGCCGCCGGGTGACCACCACCCACCACACGCCGGGCAGCGGGCGCGCCCGGCTGATCTTCGTCCAGGATTCAGCGACGTGGAGCGGCCAAGTGCCGCGGGAGTTCAATCTGGGGCCCGTGAGTACCACGATTGGCAGCGGGCCCGACGTCGACCTGATGCTTCCCGGGCTGGACGCCATTCACGCCGAGGTAATGCACAACGACGCCGACGAGTACGTCCTCATCCCCCGCGGGCCGGTCAGTGGGAGCGTCAACCCGACCGGGCCATCAGTGCTGAGGACAGGTGCACGGATCCAGCTGGGTCAATGGTGCCTCGCCTATTTCCGTGAGGAGTATGCCGATCACGGGCGGCCGTTCGGCGGTCGAAGCGGAGGAGAGCTGGCCTACCAGCGTCCGCAGTTCGATCCGCGGACCGGCAGAACCGAGGGTGACGGTTCGGAGGGTGTCGGGGATTTTCGCCGGCGCCCTCACTGAGCGGGCCCGGTGGACAGCATTGAACTGCTCTTTGACGATGCCACGGAGCAGTTCATTCATGCCGAATGGGATGCCCTGCTCGCGGCTGGCCTGCCCAGCCGGGCCGCCCACAATTCACCGCACAACCGGCCGCACATCACGCTGATCGCAGCGCCGGTGATCACCGGCGACCGGGACGGGGAGCTGGGCGAACGCCTCACCCTTCCCCTGACGATTTCCTTCGCCGGACTGCTGCTGTTCGACGCCGGACGGCGCGGTTTTGTACTGGCCCGGCAGGTGGTGTGTACTTCTCAACTGCTGCAGCTGCATCAGGGGGTGCACGACGTCGGCAACGTTGACGGCCCCATGCGTACGTCGCTGCCTGACGCTTGGGTTCCCCACATCACCCTCGCCAATGCGGTAAGCCCAGACCGACTGCCGGACGCGCTTGCCATCCTGACCGGGGCCGTGCCAGCGGGCAACGTGGTGGGGGTGCGACGTTGGAACAGCCGGGCGAAGACCATCACGCTGCTCGGTGGGGCCCAGACGTTAGTTCAGTAGCCAGGCAATGAGGATCAGTGCCGGCACGGCCAACGCCGATGACAACAGGATTACGTCTCTCGCGACAGTGATTCCCTTGTCGTAGCGGCCAGCGAAAAGGAACACGTTTTGGGCGGCGGGAAGGGCGGCCATCACCACGGCGCCGAACACCAGTCCGGGCTCGAGCTGGAATAGGAACCTGCTCAGCAGGTAGGCGGTTGCTGGCATGACCAGGGTCTTGATGAGGGTCGCCACGATCACCTCGGTGCGGCCCTCGCTGGCACGCAATGGCCGGCTTCCACGCAGGGACATGCCGAACGCCAACAGCACCAACGGGACTGCAGCTCCGCCCAGCAGCTGCAGTGGTTCCCACACCAACTCCGGAACCTCCAGCCCGGTCCACCCGACCGCCAGCCCAAGGAAGGACGCGATGATCATCGGGTTGCGGAACGGTTGGGTGAGGACATTCCTGACGGAGGGCTTCCGCCCCGATGACAGGTCGAGAATGGTGAGGTACAGCGGAGTCAGCAGGAGCAGCTGCACCAGCAAGACCGGCGCGACGGCGGCGGCGTTCCCCAGTGCGTAGACGGCGATCGGAATGCCGATGTTGTTGGCATTGACGTAGGAGCCTGCCATCGCGCCGATCACGGTTTCGGCGGCGGGCCGGCGGAACCAGATCCGGCTGACCGTGACATACAGTAACGCAGCGACAACCGCAGTGATCAGGGCGATGGGTAGGTACGCGGACAGGACGGCGGCGAGGTCCGCCTGCGCGAGGATGGTAAAGAGCAGGGCGGGGTTGGTGATGAAGAATGCGGTCTGCGTGAGGGCCTTGACCGTCTCGGGGCCACCGACCCGCAACCGGGCGGCGAGGTAACCTGTAAGGATCACCGCCCCAACAACCGCGAAGCCTGCTATTACGCCGTTCACAGGGCCCTCCAGTCGCAGGTGATGAGGGGTGAGGTTACCCGAGGTGGTCGACGAGCTGCTCAGCGATGCCGGTGTAGGTTGCCGGCGTGAGCGCCAGGAGTCGAGACTCGGCCTCGGGCGAAAGTCCCAGCCCGACGACGAACTCCTGCATCCGGGCTGCGTCAACGCGCTGTCCACGGGTCAGGTCCTTGAGCCGTTCGTAGGGGTCATCCATGCCGGGAACACCGGCAATCCCCTCGGCCCGCATGACCATCTGGATTGCTTCGCCCAGCACTTCCCAATTGGTGTCCAGGTCGGCCGCGAGCACTGATTCGGCGACGTCGAGCCGGTCCAGTCCCTTAGCCACATTCGACAGGGCGAGGAGGGAGTGGCCGAACGCCACGCCGATGTTGCGCTGGGAGGAGGAATCGGTGAGGTCCCGCTGCCACCGAGAGGTCACCAGGGTGGCACCGAGCACGTCCAGGAGCGAGCAGGAGATCTCAAGGTTCGCTTCGGCGTTCTCAAACCGGATCGGGTTCACCTTGTGCGGCATGGTGGAGGAACCGGTGGCACCTTCGACCGGGACCTGGGCGAAGTAGCCAATGGAGATGTAGCTCCACACATCGGTGCAGAAGTTGTGGAGGATTCTGTTGAAGCGGGCCACATCGGAGTACAGTTCGGCCTGCCAGTCGTGGGACTCGATCTGGGTGGTCAGCGGATTCCAGGTGAGGCCCAAACCCTCGACGAAGTCCCGTGAAATCCGCTGCCAGTCGGCGCCCGGCACCGAAGCGTAGTGGGCCGCGAACGTGCCTGTGGCACCGTTGATCTTGCCCAGGTATTCGGTACCCTCGATCCGCTTGAGTTGCCGGTCCAGGCGGTGCGAGAACACGGCGAGTTCCTTGCCCAGGGTGGTGGGCGTGGCCGGTTGGCCGTGGGTACGGGACAGCATGGGTACGGCGGCCGACTCGCGTGCCATGCTGGCGATCCGGGCAGTCAGCGACCGGGCAGCTGGGAGCCACACGTTCTCGACGGCACCCTTGACTCCGACGGCGTACGACAGGTTGTTGATGTCCTCCGAGGTGCAGCCAAAGTGGACCAATGGTTTGAGATATGCGATCCCGAGATCGGGCAGCCGGCGCCCGATGAAGTATTCGACTGCTTTTACATCGTGCACTGTCACGCGTTCCAGCTCGGCGAGCTCTGCGACTGACTCGCCGTCGAAGCCGGTAACGACGGCCCGCAGCGCCACCTCCTGGTCGGGGGTGAGGGGTGCGGTTCCCGGCAGTACGGTGTTCCGAGTGAGGTGGATCAGCCACTCCACCTCCACGTGGACGCGGTCCCGGTTGAGGGCGGCCTCCGAAAGATAGTCGACCAGCGGTGCCACAGCTCCGCTGTACCGGCCGTCCAGCGGTCCGAGAGTCAGTGGAATGCCCGACTGGGTTGAAGTCGACGCGAGGTGCACCCTGGAAATATCAGCCATACCACCGATCATTTCATGCTCCGGCGGATGCCAGCTGTCGTGTGACTTCTCCTCCCCAGCCTAAGACACGCTGTGCCTGCACACATAAGGGCCATGCCCGCCCAGGCCGGGCTGGCCCGCGAGTAGCGTTCAGAACAATCACTCAGGGATTGGAACTGCTAGGAGGAACGGTGAATGCGGCGACGGACTGGTCGTGTGAACCCTGGGCGGTGGACAGTTCGACGGCTGCAGCACTCGGCTCTCTTCTGCTGCTCCAGGCGGAAATGGTGGAGGAGATAGCTTCCCGGCTGGTGGGAGGTGGAGCACTGGAGTGGGATTCACCAGCCGGGCGCAACTTTGGCGACTATGTTCTGGGCCAGGCGTGCGGTGTGCGGCGGGCAAGCGATCTATTGCGGGAGGCCGCGACGCAGGTCGGGTCGTTTGCCTCGGCGCTGCGCAGCCTTGAGTACAGCACCTTCATTGCGCAGTCGTGAGTGCGGCAGCGGATCTGACCCCAGTCGGCCCGCCGTCCGATCCAGACCAGGGTGGCATCACCGTGCGCGGTGGCGTCGGAAGTATCCGCTTCCAGTGGGACGAGCTGCGGCAAGGCGCCGCGCGGCTCGGTCTCCTGGCCGACGAGTTGCGCGACGCCCTGTACCGCTGCGGAGACCTGCAATGGCGTCTGCAGATGGTCCTCAGAGCGCAGGACGCCGCGGTGCGCGGCGCGGGGGACGCCGCGGTTTCCGCCGTGGATACGGCACGGATGGCACTTAGCCGCAGCAATGGCGAGCTGCGCGACACCGCTCAACGGATCGAGCTGTGCCGGCTCACCTATGAGGGGGCCGAAGCCATCGCGCAACTGGCCACCGCCGCAGCCCGGGGGGTGGTGGGAGACATTGAACGCGGGCTGCACCGGGCGATCGGTCTAGCCAACGCCGGCAACTTCGCGGAGCCAGCGCCGCTCAGGGTGGAACGTGCGGCGGCACCGGAACGGATCACTCTGGACGGGTCGGTACCTGCCCTGTTGCAGCGGGTTGACGCCGTGAAAGATGAAGGCCCAGGAGTTTTCGAGGTACTGAAGGTGCAGGGCACTAGCGGTCCGGTCTACGTCGTGGTGCTTCCCGGCACCCAAGGCTTTAGCCTTGCTGCGAGCAGTAATCCCTTTGATCCAACGGGAGTGGTTGAGGCGGTTCACTACGACAGCGTCTTCGTTGCAGACGCGGTCCGCGGCGCGCTCACTGAAGCGGGAGCCAGCCAGGGGGACAGCGTGATGATGGTCGGCTATAGCCAGGGCGGAATGCACGCAGCGAACCTCGCACAGGATCCCGGTATCACAGAAGCCTTCACGCTTCAGCTGGTTCTCACCGCTGGCTCTCCAACCGGACGCGAACCTTCCGGCGGTGCGACGTACCTGCAGTTGGAACACGCCGATGATTGGGTGCACCAGTCGGACGGCACCACAAACCCCGACGAACGCGACAGGGTGACAGTGACGTTGCGGAACCCGGCGGCGGAAACCACCGATGGTGACAAGGGCACTGGTGCAGCGCACAGGCTGGATACGTATCTCGACGGCGCAGAGGCGGTCGAAGCCAGCACCAACCCGTCGATCGTTGCATCGGTCGGGGTGCTGCGGGCCGCGATCGGCGTCGGGGCGTCGGCCGAGCGACACGTGTTCAGGGCCCAGCGCCGGCTCCCGGTTGGTGCGCCGGCATCAGGGCACGGACGACGGGGCAAGCCCCCGGGCGCCACGACGGCTCCGGTGCCCCGACCGGATCGTTAGGGCGGCTCAGCTACCGGCGGGTGCCGGTGAGGGACCCGGCTACCACCGATACGACACTAATGATGAGGGAGCCGACCACAGCCGACCAGAAGAAGTCGTCGACCGAGAACTGGATAGGGGTGAAAGACGTCAGCCATGCGGTCAGCATCAGCATTCCCGCATTGATGACAATGGTGAACAACCCGAGAGTGAGGATCGTGAGCGGCAGGGACAATAACGCAACAATAGGTCGGACCAACGCATTGACGATGCCGAACACGACCCCCACAAAAAGGTAGGAAAGGATCACTCCGGTCGTGTCCCCGTCGGATGAGGCGGACCCCACCTCGATACCCGGGAGCAGCCAGGCGGCGACGAAAAGTGCCAGCGCATTGATCAGAATGCGGACCACGAACTTCAGCATGCCCCAATGCTGTCACAAGGGTCCGCTTCTGCCCAGCGATAAGCTGGAGCCATGACTACACCAGAGCGCCAGGGCGACGACGCCGGGGCAGAGGACCTTCCCATTCATCCCCGCAGCGTGCTGGGCCTCCTACCCCGTTATGCGGCAGGGAAACCCCCGGTCGTCGTGGAAGGGCTGCAGAGCTACAAGCTCTCCTCCAACGAGAATCCGCTTCCACCGCTTCCTTCGGTGCTGGCTGCGATCGCTTCCCAGACGCACATCAATCGGTACCCTGATCCGATGACCACCGCGCTGCGGACGGCCCTCGCGTCGTTTCTCTCCGTCCCCGCCGAGGACATCGTGGCTGGCGCGGGAAGTCTTGGTGCCCTTAACCAGGTGCTCGCCACCTTTGCAGGCCAGAATGACTACGACGCCGCGGACGAGGTGATTTATCCGTGGCGGTCCTTCGAGGCGTACCCCATCTGTGTTGGCCTGGCCGGTGCCACAGGCTTGCAGATCCCCCTGAACCAGGACGGCACCCACGACCTTGATGCAATGGTGGCGGCCATCACCGACCGGACCCGCGTCATTCTGCTCTGCACCCCGAACAACCCGACCGGGCCCATCCTCACGCAGGCCGCCGTCAGCGCGTTCCTGCAGCGGGTGCCGGGGCACATCGTCGTGGTCATTGATGAGGCGTACCAGGAATTCGTCAGGAACACGGACGCGGTGGATGGGCTCGCCATGTATCGGGAGCACCAAAACGTTGTGGTGTTGCGCACGTTCTCGAAGGCCCACGGCCTGGCCGGTCTTCGCGTGGGTTACTCCGTCTCACAGTCCGAGCTCACCCAGCACCTCAGAGTCAGCGCCGTGCCGTTTGCTGTTTCGCAGATCGCCGAACAGGCGGCAGTCACATCGCTGGATCATTTCGACGAGGTCGCGGAGCGCGTCCAGGGAATTGTCGACGAGCGGACCAGGGTGGTCGAAGGCCTACGGTCCCTAGGCTGGACGATCCCAAACGCTGAGGGAAATTTTGTCTGGCTGGCGCTCGGAGACCGAACGCCCGAGTTCGCGGCGCTCGCTGAACAGCGAGCACTGTCGGTCAGAGCCTTCGGGGTCGAAGGTGCCCGGGTGAGCATCGGAGAGCCCGAAGCTAACACCCGGTTCCTAGAACTCTGCTCGACCTACGGCAGCGGGCCGGGCGTTTCGTAGAACGTCACAAATGGGTCGCGCACGATCGCGTCGCTAGTGTTGACCGAGTACATGCGGATGAGGGCATGTCCCAACGACGTATTCCATCTGGGGCATATGATGACGGTGAGGGAGCACGTATGGACGTTGCGCAATCGACGACTTCCGGACTTGATGTGGGAAGCAGCCGAGCCGGGCAGGATACCCAGGGCTCCCGGGCCGAGCCGGAAATGGTCCAACTGCTGACCGAGGACGGTCGCCTGCGTCCGGTGTCCAGGTTCAGCGCCTACGCCCCCGACCCATCGACCTACGAGAGCCTTTACCGGGACATGTACCTGATCCGGCGGTTTGATCAGGAATCGACCGCGCTGCAGCGCCAGGGCCAGCTCGCTTTATGGGTGCCGCTCACAGGCCAGGAGGCTGCACAGATCGGGTCGGGGCGGGCGATGCAGCCAGCCGACTACGCTTTCCCCACCTACCGGGAGCACGGCGTAGCGCTGACCCGGGGCGTCGACCTGCCCGACGTGCTGCGACTGTTCCGCGGCGTCACCAACGGCGGCTGGAATCCCCAGGAGCACAACTTCCAGCTCTACACCTTGGTTTTGGCGGCCCAAACCCTGCACGCGGTGGGCTATGCGATGGGCATCCAGCGCGATCGTGCAACGAATCCCGCCACGCCCGCGGCCGCATCCGTCGCCTATTTCGGCGACGGCGCCAGCTCAGAGGGCGACGTCCACGAAGCGATGGTCTTCGCCGCCTCGTTCAACGCCCCCGTAGTGTTCTTCTGCCAGAACAACCACTGGGCGATCTCGGTACCCTCGGACGTCCAGACCCGGGTACCCCTCGCCCAGCGTGCCGCTGGCTACGGGTTCCCCGGCATCCGGGTCGACGGGAACGATGTCCTGGCCGTCAACGCGGTGACCACCTGGGCGCTTGATCATGCCAGACAGGGCAAGGGCCCCGTGCTGATCGAAGCCTTCACCTACCGGATGAGCGCCCACACCACTGCCGATGACCCCACCAAATATCGCGCGTCGACCGACGAGGAGCCCTGGGTGGCCCGCGACCCGCTGCTCCGGCTGGAAACCTATCTCAGGTCCAACGGCACCGAGGACTCCTTCTTCGAGAACCTTGCGGAGCAGGCCGTCGAGCAGGCGTCCCGGCTCCGCAGCACCGTCATCGCTATGGAGGCACCCGATCTCAGCCAGCGGTTTGACACGGCTTACGCTGAGCCGCATCCCCTGGTCCAGGAGGAACTGCGGCTCTGGCGGGACTATGAAGCCGGCTTCGTTGACCAGAACGAGGGGGATCGCTAAATGACCATCATGACCATCGCCAAAGCCATCAACGAGGGACTCCGTGCGGCTCTGGAAAAATCCCCCACGACCCTCTTGATGGGCGAGGATATTGGCGCACTCGGGGGTGTCTACCGGGTGACCGAAGGGTTGAAGGCTGAGTTCGGAGCCGACCGCGTCGTCGACACTCCCCTTGGCGAGTCGGGCATTATCGGCACCGCAATCGGTTTGGCGCTGCGGGGCTACCGCCCCATCTGCGAAATCCAGTTTGACGGATTTGTCTTCCCCGGCTTCAACCAAATCACCACCCAGCTAGCCAAGATGCATGCCCGCAGCGATGGGATGCTGCGCGTCCCCGTGGTGATCCGGATCCCCTATGGGGGTGGCATCGGCAGCGTTGAACACCATTCTGAGTCCCCTGAGGCCCTTTTCGCCCACACCGCGGGACTGCGGATCATCACTCCATCGAACCCGCAGGATGCCTACTGGATGATCCAGCAAGCCGTCGACTGCGATGACCCGGTGATTGTGTTCGAACCCAAGCGGCGCTACTGGCTCAAAGGCGACGTCGATCTGATCACACCGCCGGGCGATCCGTTCGCTGCCCACGTCCTTCGCGAGGGAACGGATGCCACGGTGGTGGCCTACGGCCCGCTGGTCCCCGTAGCACTCGCAGCAGCTGCTGCCGCCGCCGAGGACGGAAACAGCGTCGAGGTGATCGACCTTCGATCGGTGTCTCCAATGGATTTCGACACGGTGACCGCATCGGTTCACAAGACCGGGCGGCTTATCGTGGCTCATGAGGCGCCAACCTTCGGCGGAATCGGCGGCGAACTTGCGGCCCGCGTCTCGGAACGCGCCTTCCTCTCCCTGCAGGCACCGGTCCTACGGGTTGGCGGATTCCACCTACCGTACCCGGTAGCCCGCATGGAGGAGCAGTATCTGCCGGACATTGACCGCATCCTCGAATCCCTTGACCGCGCGCTGGCCTACTAGAGGAACTCATGACACTGAATACGTTCAATCTGCCCGACGTTGGTGAAGGTCTCGCCGAAGCGGAAATAGTCCAGTGGAAAGTCAGGCCCGGCAGTGTCGTCGCGATCAACGACGTCATCGTTGAGATCGAAACTGCCAAGTCCCTGGTTGAGTTGTCCTCCCCGTACGCCGGCGTCGTCGCAGAACTGCTGGTCACCGAGGGCGAGACGGTTGACGTCGGCTCGCCCATCATCTCGGTCGCCGATGGCGACGATGACGTTCCTGCACCGCAGATGCCCGGTGAGCTGTCGACGCCACCCACCGCTGCCTCGGCGTCAACCGATCCCCGCCCCGATTCTGCCCGCCCAGAGAATCGAGAGTCGGGTCCCCTGGTAGGGACCGGGCCCAAGGCTGACGCGGTGAAGCGCAGGCCGAGGAGGTCCAGCAGCGAATCAGCCCAGCCTGGCAGCCCGCCCCAGGCCGCGGCCAGCGATTCGCCCCCGCAAAACTCCCGTGTGCTCGCCAAACCACCGGTCCGGAAGGCCGCCCGTGACCTTGGAATCAATCTCGCCGATGTCGAAGGCACTGGGCGCTCCGGTGAGGTCACCAAACGTGACCTCCTGAGCTATCAGGCACAGCGGGACGCTGAACAGGACGGTGCGAATACGTTCTGGGGGGCGTCACGGAAGCCTCAGGAGCAACGCATCGAGCGCGTTCCGGTGAAGGGTGTGCGCAAGGCGACGGCCAAAGCAATGGTGGACAGCGCCTTCTCGGCGCCACACGTCAGCATTTTCGTTGACGTCGATGCGTCGCGCACCATGGAATTCGTGAAGCGGCTCAAGGCTTCGAGGGATTTCGAAGGAATTAAGGTGTCTCCTCTCCTGATTCTGTGCAAGGCGGTGATCTGGGCGGCCGCCCGTAACCCGTCGGTCAACGCCACCTGGGCGGGCGATGAAATCCTGGTCAAACACTTCATGAACCTGGGCATTGCCGCGGCCACTCCGCGGGGGCTGATGGTCCCCAATATCAAGGACGCGCAGAACCTTTCGCTGAAGGAACTCGCTGTAGCGCTTAATGAACTGGCGACCACCGCTCGAGCGGGAAAGACGCAGCCAGCGCAGATGCAGGGCGGCTCACTCACAGTCACCAACATCGGTGCGCTGGGAATCGACACCGGGACACCGATCATCAATCCCGGGGAGGTCGCTATTGTTGCGTTCGGCACCATCAAGCAGAAACCGTGGGTTCTCGACGGTGAAGTGATTCCGCGGTGGGTCACTACCCTTGGCGGTTCGTTTGACCACCGGGTGGTCGACGGCGACCTCAGCGCCCGCTTCATGGCCGACGTCGCGTCCATCCTTGAGGAACCCGCGCTGCTGCTCGACTGACGGTGTGCTTTAGGCTGGGACACTATGCCAAAGAACCCCAGACAGCGCCCCACTCCCGTCCGCACGGGCAACAGCCGCTCAGACAACGAACGCACCGGCGCGACGTCGGCCGGCTCCTACCTGAAGCGGCTACTGCCCATGCTGCTGGCCGCGTTCATCGGCTCAAGCTTGCTTCAGCTCATCTTCCCTGAGCTGAACTTTGTTGTCCGGCTGCTGATTCTTGCTGTCCTGCTGCTGGCCGTCTCGGTGGTCCTGGACCGGTTGCGCTCCCGCAATCGGTAGGTTCCGCTTACGCATGGTTTGCTTCGATCGCTTCCTTGAGGATCGGGGCAAGACGTTCGACGCCGGTGACGATGTCCTCACCCGAGACGGCGCTGAAGGCGAGCCGCAACTTATTTGACGGCTCATCGGACGGGGTGAACGCGGCACCGGGGATGAACACCACACCAGCGTCGATGGCCTTGTACAACAGCGGGTACGTGTCAATCCCTTCGGGCAGCGTGACCCAGACGAAAAAGCCGCCATCCGGCCGTGTCCACGTGACCGACGGTGGCAGGTGGTCGTCGAGTGCGCTCAACATGGTGGAGCATCGCTCGCTGTACAGGGCGCGGGTGGTTTTGAGGTGTCCTAGCCAGTCGTAGTCGCTGAGGTAGGCAGAGACGAGCATCTGTGTGAGGGGAGACGGGCAGAGGACCACTGCCTCGCACGCCAGGTAGAACCGGCGGTGGAGATGCTTGGGGACCAGCGCCCACCCCAGCCTCACGCCGGGGGCGAAGATTTTGGAGAAGGAACCCAGATAGATGACGTCGTCGGGGTTGCCTTCCCGCATGGGCGTCAGCGGCTTGCCGTCGAAGCGCAGTAGTCCGTAGGGGTTGTCCTCGAGGACCAGAATGTTGTTGGCCTTGCAAAGGTCAACGATGGTCTGCCGGCGGCTGGCTGTGAGGGTGATTCCGCTGGGGTTGTTGAAGCTTGGAATCGTGTACAGCGCTTTGATGGTGCGGCCCTCGGCCTGAAGCTCGGTAATCCGGCGCTGCAGCTCCTCGGGGACCAGACCGTCGTCGTCCATCGCTACCGCCTGGACGTCCACCTGGTAGGCCTCGAATGTGTTCAAGGCACCCACATACGTGGGGTCCTCGCAGAGGATTACGTCGCCCGGGTTGCAGAAGACCTTGGCCGCGACGTCCTGGGCGGACTGCGACCCGGTGGTGATTACCAGGTCGGCTGGATCGGCGTCGGTGATGCCCTCAGCTGCCATCACCTCGCAGATCTGGGTACGGAGCTTCTCCATTCCCTGGCCGCCGCCGTACTGCAGCGCTTCCAGTCCGTGCTCGGCGACAATCCGCTGGACGGTGTCGCCAAGTTCCTTCAATGGCAGGGAACGGAGATAGGGGCTGCCTCCCGCGAGCGACACCAATCCGGGCTGAATCGAGATGTCGAAGACATCCCGCACCGCCGACTGTTTGATGTTTGCGGCCCGGTCGGAGAAGAGCGCCTCATGCCGGTGGGCGGAGTCAACTGCGCGCACCAACGCAACTTCGGTCTCGGCAGCCATGGTTGTCGGGTCAAGTTTTGCTTGTGAGTTCACTCACGCAGTCTAAGCCAGGGGTTAACTAATGAGCAACGGGTGTTGCCTCAGGTTGACCACACGGAATGCACATTCGGTACGGCTAGATCCAGCCTGCGTCGCGGGCCTTGGCGCCAGCCTGGAACCGACTGTCCGCTTTCAGCGTCTCCAGCATCCAGGCGATGTGCCGGCGGCAGGTGCGAACGTTGAGGTCGAGACGCCGGGCGATCACCTCGTCCGAGTAGCCCGCAGCGAGCCCCGCGAGGATTGCCTGCTGGGTCCCGTTGAGGGGAGAGGCCGAGTCTTCAGCGACGGAGAATGGTTCGGCGAATTCCCAGGTGAAATTGAAGACCTGAATAAAGACATTCACCAGATTGGGGTCTCGGATCATCATCGCCGCTTTGTCGTTGCTCGTCAGCTGCCGGGCTACGACCGCCAGTTTCCGGTCGAAGATCAGCATCCGGAAGGGGACTGAGGGCAGGGTGCGGAACTCGCCGCCTGCCGCAGCGATCGCCTTGACCGCCTTTCGGGTCGGCATGTGGTCGCGGGTGCTGAGGTCATAAAGATTCCGGCGGATCACACCCTGCTTCAGCAGGTCAAGATCCTTCCTGACGTTTTCTTCCTGAAAATCGGCATTCGCGCCCTGGCCTGGAACGGCCATCAGGACCTGCTCCGAAACGTCACGCCCGTATTCGATGAGGACGCGCTGAATCAGGTGTGGATCCTCCAGAACCTCAACCGACGCGCTCGAAATAACCTCCCGACGGGCTTCGATGTACAGCGGAACCAGTCCCGAGAGTTCACGACGTTTGGTGCTGATCCGACTTTTGAGGTCCTGCACCTGCCGCTCGTCGGCGTCGACGAGGTCGGCCAATGCGACGTCGGGCGAGATGGCAACGAACGCTTCGGGGTTCGCCGCATGGGCGCCGAGGAGCTTTCGCTGTGTGAGCTGCTCCATCGCGGCGTCGATGTCCCTGAGTGTGTAGCCGAGGGCTTCCGACACTCCCCGCCGGGTCCACCCTGGATGGGCAACGGCGTAGCGATAGAGCTCCAGGCATAATCCGTCAAGCATGAACATTCCTCCCTGGCATGGCGGCACGCCTGAGTGAAGCTTACCGATCAGTCGTGTCATCGGGTGCTTTGGTGTGGCGTAGCGTCAGCCCGGCCCGTCCGGGCCTGGTAAAACATGGCATGTCCACTTTATGACAGGGTGACTTCCTGATAGCGCAAAGTTGCCTGCTGAAGAGTGTCCTCCCATGTCAGGCCCCCTTTTTTAGGTGCGCAGGGCGACGTCACAAGTCGCTACAACATCTCGGTCAGTCCTCTTTAGGCCATGTCCTGAACAGGGCGGTTATCTGGCTGGACAGGGGTGGAGCGGGCGGCTCATTGTTGGACTGTCGGCTCCACTATTGTCGACGCACCACTTGCAGCCACTCGAAAGGGAATCTCGTGAAAAAGATTGTCGGCGCAGCAGCCGGATTGTTGGTTGTCATCGGCGTCGTCGCTCCCGCCAGCCCAGCACTGAGTGCCGGGAACTGGGAGTGGCCCAAAACAGTGGTGGCGCAAAACTGGGAGTGGCCAAAATAGCTTGCTGATGACGCTGCCTCTATCGGCGTCAACGGCACCCGGCTCGCCCCAGTGGCGGTGACCAAATATCCGGAAGGAGAGGGCCATGAGTCAACTGACCGCAGTTCGAAACGCCTCACGAACAGCTGGCAGTTCTCAATGGTGGCACCTCTCAATCTTCACCGGTGGCTTCGATGTAGCGGACGGCATCATTGAAGACCTGGTCACCCCACTGGCGGCGCAGGCTCAGTTACTGGGCACAGTCCGCTGGTTCTTCACTCGGTGTGGGGGACCAGCGGTAGCCCAGGTGAGATTGCATATACTGGCAAGCCCCGCAGCAATCGTCAGCCTCCAGGATTTACTCACGACACTCCGCGCACAGACCCACGGCTGCGACTCGGTCACTCCGGTCCACCCCACTCCGGTCCACCCCACTCCGGTCCACCTCGCGCTGACTCAACTTGCTGTCCGGCAACAGCTGTCAGTACCTTTCGGCGGCCCAGCGTCGTCCCCACAGGAAACGGGCATTGACCGGCAGCTCGAGTCCGATCTGGTGAAATACGGCGGCGCTGAAGGTCTGCGACTCGCCGAAGAGGTTTTTGAACTGTCCTCCGAACTCGCCGCCTGGGCGAGCCAGCGCTTCCCCAAGATGCACAACCGCTCGGCCTTTGGTGCGCTGATCCTTTTTGACTCTGCCCGCAGCATGATGAAGGGGCCCCGGTCCGCCAGCTGGTCCGACCGTCGGCGAATTTCCTGGGACTTCTACTGGGATAGCCATCTCAGGAGCTGCACCGTTGAACTAGGACCCCGCGCGGCGGGCGTCCGAGAGGCCATCACCGCCCAGGTCAGTGCCCGAGTCCCCGCGTTTCACGGCCTGATGGCCGCCACTGCCGCAGAGTCTGCGGCTCAAAACTGGCGACGCAGGTGGTCCCGCGCCATCGATAACTACCTGGATCGCGCGGACAAGGCGCGGGTCAGCCGCAGTGCTCAACACCTGACCGTCTACCAAGCGCACATGACCATCAACAGGCTCGGCTTCACGGCACGTGAAGAAGCAGTTCTAGGCCTCTACGCTCGGTCGTGGAGTATCGAACGCGAGGCATCCTCGTACCACCAAAACTAGGTGAGACGTAAAACCGACCAGCAGGAAACCACGGAAGGATTCGACCACCATGGCGGCAACGAATGATGTCATCCTGGCCAGCAATGCGCGGGAACTCAGTGACGCCCTGGGGTGCTCGCCAGACACCCTGGAGGACATGCGCGACCTGGGCGTCCTCGCTTCCCGCGGTGAGCTGTGGGAGGTGGGTCCCGCCCGGGATTACCTGCGTGACGCCGCCTGGGCTGACAGTCTCTGGTCATGAGTGGACACGGCCGCACCTGACGCGGTCGCCTGACGCCGGTCGGCTGTGTCCCGCCCGGTAGGCTGAGCCCATGTCGACAATCCGCACAGCAATCTTCGGCTTTGGTCTCGGCGGACGCGTGTTTCACGCCCCCTTTATCCAGGCTGATCCCCGGTACTCACTCGACGTCATCGTCACGTCTGACCCTGCCCGGAAGGCTGAGGCGGAGGTGCGCTACCCGGGCGTCCGGGTGGTGCCGACTGCGGTCGACGCGCTGGCGTTGGCTGCCGACCTTGACCTCGCGGTCATCAGCACCCCGCCCTCCACTCACGTCCCCATCGCCCACGCGGCACTGGAAGCGGGACTCGCCGTCGTCGTCGACAAGCCCTTCGTCGTTGACACAGCCGATGGCCTGCGCCTGATCGAATTGGCACGATCGCTCGGAAGTGTTCTGAGCGTGTTCCAGAACCGCAGGTGGGATGGAGATTTCCTGACCGCCAAAAAACTCATCAACGACGGCACCCTCGGCACCGTGCGCCGGTTCGAGTCCCGCATGGAGTCGTTCAAGCCGGTGGTTTCGAAGCCGTGGAAGGGTGCCGTGGCAGGCGAAGGGGGAGGCATCCTCTACGATCTCGGACCGCACCTGATCGATCAGGCGCTGCAACTCTTCGGCCCCGCCGAGCTGCACTACGCCGAACTCGGTGCGCATCGCGGCGACGGCGGACCCGACGACGACGCCTTCCTGGCCCTGCGGCATGCCGGTGGCGCGATCAGCCACCTCTGGATGAACGCCTTGGCGCCTCAGGCCGCGCCCCGGTTCCGCGTGGTCGGGTCCGAATCGGCGTATTCGAAGTGGGGAGTCGATGTGCAGGAGCCGTCCATTGTGGCAGGGATGCTGCCGACCGATGCCAGCTACGGCGTGGAGGACGAACTGGCCTGGGGGCTGCTGGGGTTCGACGCCGATGCCACCAAAATCCGCACTGAAAAGGGCGCTTACCCGCAGTTCTATGAGCTGATGGCGTCAGCCGTGCTCGATGGGACCCCGGTGCCGGTTGACCCGCAGGACAGCCTTGCTGCCCTGCGGATCATTGAGAGCGCCCACGGGGGCTGAGTTAGACCAGTTCCCGCCAGGCGGCGAGAGGTAGGCCATGCGCTTCGGACACTGAATGGTGTGCCACCTGCCCACCAGCGATGTTCAGGCCCTGCGCCAGGGCGGGATCGGCCTCGAACGCTGCCGTGATCCCGCGGTTGGCCAGCGCGACTGCGTAGCGAAGCGTCACGTTTGTCAACGCATAGGTTGACGTGTTGGGAACCGCGCCGGGCATATTGCCGACGCAGTAGAACAGCGAATTGTGCACCACGAACGTGGGATCCTGGTGAGTGGTGACATGCGAATCCTCGAAGCAACCCCCCTGGTCGACGGCAATGTCCACCAAGACGCTGCCGGGCTTCATCCGGGAGACCATCTGGTTGGTAATCAGCTTGGGTGCACGCGCACCAGGTACCAGAACAGAACCGATCACCAGATCGGCGTCGAGAATGGCACGCTCAATCTCAAAGGCGTTCGAGGCAACGGTTTTCACGCGTCCGGCGTATAGGGCGTCGAGTTCCCGCAGCCGCCCAATGTTGATGTCGAGGATGGTGACCTCTGCTCCGGTGCCCACGGCCATGGCCGCAGCGTTAGTGCCGGCAACCCCGGCACCAAGGACCACGACCTTGGCCGGCCGAACCCCAGGAACGCCGCCCAACAGCAGTCCCGGGCCGCCTGCCGGTGCCGTCATGACCTGGGCCCCAACCTGCACTGACAACCGCCCGGCCACCTCAGACATCGGGGCGAGCAGGGGCAGGGTACGGCCGTCCTGTACCGTCTCGTAGGCGATCGCGGTGACCCCAGACTCCATCAGGGCCCGGGTGAGTTCCGGCTCGGCGGCGAGGTGCAGGTAGGTGAAGAGAATCAGGCCCGCGCGGAACCGGTGATATTCCTCGGCGATGGGCTCCTTGACCTTGAGCACCATGTCCGCTTGCGCCCACAGTTCGTCGGCCGACTCGATGATTTCCGCTCCCGCTGCCGTGTACTCGTCATCGGTGATGTTGGACCCAGTTCCCGCACCTCTTTCGATGAGCACCGTGTGCCCGGTGGTGCGGAATTCATGCACTCCCGACGCAGTGATAGCAACGCGAAATTCGTTGTTCTTGACTTCCTTAGGAACGCCGACGATCACGGGGTTCTCCGTTCACTCGTTGAGATGGTGCAAGAAGGCTTTTGGCCAGGCTCCCAGCCTACGGATTGACCGGAACGCCAGAACGGGGTATCACCGAACAGATTCCCTTCTGTGAGTCGTGTGGCATGCTGCCGTCGTGCGGGATCGTTGAAATGTCGCCGCTCTGGGTGTGTGTGACCTGATTCACTAGCACGAAACTCTGCGTCGGTCAGTTCGACAACTGTCGAGCGTTTATGCATCAATTGTCGTCGGGCCGCCGCCACCGTTAGCATGAAGCGGTGCAGGCAGACGAGGTGGACGCGACGGTGGAGGCCATCGCCGCCCGCCTGGGTCGGGGTCTGTCGTTGGAGGATCTGGACGGTGTCCTGTTGGCGTACAGCAGCCATCAATCGGCGGCTGACCGGGTGCGGGTCAACTTTCTGCTCAGCAAGAGGGTCCCTCAGGATGTCAGCCAATGGCAATTGCAGCACGGCATTGCATCGGCTGTCAGACCAGTCATTCTGCCCGCCAATCCGTCGCTCGGGATGCTTGGGCGAGTCTGTGTTCCCCTGTTGGTGCGCGGGTTCCGAGTCGGGTATCTCTGGGTTCAGCAAGACTCGGATGAAGCGACACCCCAGGTCATCCTGCACCAGCTCCCCGGCGTGCGCGGCGACCTCGATCGGTTAGCGTCTCTCCTATTGGAGGGCAACACGGCGGCGTCCGAGCACCGCCGCAAACGGGAGAGCACGTTTCTGGCCGGCTGTGACGGAACGCCAGCAGGGATCGACGAACTCGCCGGCTGGGCTGAACTTCACAACACAGCCCCGTGGCAGGTAGCGGTTCTCCTTGCGCAGGGCGAACTGCCGGAGCCGCTCGATCCGCAGGCGAGCCTGTTGGCGCATCGGACCGCAGCGCTGCAAGCGACCGTAGGGGTGGGCTCGGTGTTGTTCAGTGCCGGGACTCCAACGGTGGCTGTGCTGCTCCTGACCGGCGGGGTAGGAGCCGGGGAGTACACCGAGATCCTCAGACGATACGACCGGGAGCTTGCCAAACGTGAGGGCGGCAACGCCGGGACGGCCATCCTGGGTCTCAGCGAACCATTCCCCGACATCCGCGACCTGCCGGGAGCCTTTGGCCAGGCCCGCCAGGCCGTTCAGGCCAGCGCAGTCGACGGGGGACTGGGCCCGATCACTGATTATCGGTCCACCGGATGCTACCAGTTCCTTGCTGCGGGGGGCTGGAAGCTGACCTCGGCGAAGTCGGTCTACTTCGCCGAACTAGAAGAACAGGACAAGAATGCCGAGCTGCTGCCGGTCCTTGAGCTGCTCTACGACAAGAACGGGTCGGTTCAGGACGTGGCATCGCAACTCCATCTGCACCGCAGCACGGTCTACAATCGGCTCGGCCGCATCCGATCAATCATTGGCGCCGACCCGCTCAGCGGACAAGTGCGCCTTGAGCTCCATCTGGCGCTCAAGGCACGAAAATGGTCGCGACGTCCGAGAATCTAGCCTGCCCACGGTCTATTCGATTGCTATTTCCGGGGCCTCAATGTGCCTTTCCGACTTTTGCGAGGCCACCCAGGCGGCGATGTCCCGCGACTTAATCCGACGATGTGTGCCGCGATATTCCACCGGTATAACGCCGGCATCGGTAAGATTTCTCAAATAGGTAGGAGAAATTCCTGCGGCGGCTGCTGCCTGCGAGGTGCTGAGTGTCTCCGCGGCAGACGCGGTAATGACACCGTCGCCGGCGGCAAGTCGGAGGAGCAGGTCAACGACCGCATCCCGTGCGCCCGGCGGCAGCTTCACAGCGGTACCGTCGACGAAAACTGTGACGTCGTTGTTGTCGGCGAGAGCTCGCCGCAAGGACGCTGCCTCGACGGCAGGAATCGCTTCGGTGGTGAGGGGAATACGGATGGCCATCCCCCTATTCTGCCAAGGCCTGTCAAAAGTGGAACATTCAACCAAATTCTTTTTTGTGTTGTTGTATTAACTATCCCTTCCGGAAATGTTGCAGCGGGACTAAGGTGGAGTACCTCATTAGGGGACAGGATTAGCAGAGTTTGAAATTTCACTGGCTGGAGTGATTCCCATGACAATATTCAATCACTATGAGTCTGATCGGACGCGTGCACCCGCTGGCGCTGTCAGGGAACGGGACCCCGGCTTGCCGTGGTGCAGTGCATGCGACACTGATGAGTTCCTCATCTACGAGGACTTCGTGCCGGCCCGCGTTGGAGCGGAAGAGGGCGAATCCCTTGCCGGGTGCGTGAGCTACTCCTGCTCGGTCTGCGGGAGGTTCAACGGGCATGAGGTTCCGTCCTGCTGGAACCCCCCCAACTGGTTCTGGTACTCCTAATTGGATCCTGACCCTCAGAAAAATGGTTGACCTGCAAAGAAGCGGTGGGCCAACCGCTAGCCCGCGGGGCAGGCACTATTCTCCGTGCTGACCCATGGGTGCCGCCTCCTCAAGAGCGGTCTGCCGGCGGGTCCGTCGAACCGACCGATTCTCAACCGGTGGTCAGCCAGCCAAGCAGCCGATCCTCGGGCCAGGTAGTGATGATGCGATCCGCTGGAACGCCGTTGGCTTCGGCCCGTTCTGCTCCGTACTGCAGAAAGTCCAGCTGACCGGGCGCATGCGCGTCGCTGTCGATACTGAAAAGGCATCCGGCGTCCAGGGCCAGCCGAATCAGGTCATCCGGCGGATCCTGGCGCTCCGGTCGTGAGTTGATCTCGACTGCGACATTGTTCTCGGCGCACGCAGCAAAAACCTGGTTCGCATCAAACTCCGACGGCAGGCGGGTACCGCGGGCTCCCTGCACCAGGCGACCGGTGCAGTGGCCCAAAATGTTGGTCTCCGGGTGCCGGATGCCGCCAAGCATCCGCCGGGTCATCGTGGAGCGGTCAGCGCGCAGTTTCGAGTGCACACTGGCGACGACGACGTCGAGTCGCCCCAGCAGGTCGGCGGTCTGGTCAAGGGTGCCGTCTTCGAGGATGTCGACCTCGATCCCGGCGAGCAGCAGGAACCCAGCCGCGTCGTCATTGATCACCTCCACCACTTCGAGCTGCTCTTCCAACCGCCCGGCGCTCAGCCCATTGGCGACAGTGAGGTTCGGCGAATGGTCAGTCAGGGCGAGGTACTGGTGGCCGAGCGTCTGGGCGGCCTGGACCATGAGGTGGATGGGGCTGCCGCCGTCGGACCAGTTGCTGTGGCTGTGCAGGTCACCGCGCAGCGCCTTCCTCAGGGACTGGCCGCCTGGTGCCAAGGGTGCGGCCGATTGTTCACGGAGTTCGGCGAGGTAGTCGGGAACCGCGCCGCCGACCGCCTGGGTCACTACCTCGAAGGTGCGGGCACCGATCCCCTTCATCCTCTTGAGCCGGCCGTCCCTCGCCCGGGCCAGAAGCTCAGCGGGGGAGAGGCCGTGAAGCGTCCCGGCGGCGTTGCGGAAGGCCTTGACCTTGAAGGTGGGCGCGGCCTTGCGTTCGAGCCAGAAGGCTATTTCGTTGAGCGCGTCGATGGCATCCATATTCCACCTTACAAAGATTCCGGCCTAAACTACCTCTGAGTAGGGATTCGTTGAGGATTGGGCGAAGGATTCAGTAAGGAAGGCAGCATGCGGCTCACTCTGACGGCCACGGTCCTGGATCCCCTGATGCGCGGGAACTTGCCGGGTTCTACCGACGGCTGCTTGGCTGGGAGAGAAGATCCGAGGAACCGGACTGGGTGATGCTGTCCGCACCCGACGGCGGCGCCGGGCTGTCCTTCCAGACAGAGACCAATTATGTGCGCCCGGTATGGCCAGCCGGAGCCACCGATCAGCCGATGATTATGCACCTGGACATCCGTGTGGACGACCTCGGTGAGGCCGGTGAGCAGGCGATAGGCCTCGGCGCCGTCGTGGCGGACTTCCAGCCGCAGCCGGATGTGCGCGTTTACCTGGATCCAGCAGGTCACCCTGAAGATCAAGTCGCATCAGCGACCGGGGGAGTCCGCCGCTGCGGGCATCGGTCTCGCGGAGGCGCTCAAATCCGGCCCTCTCGAACATCCCGGTCGTCCCAACGAAGGCCAGGGTTGGGCTGATGCGGGAGCCAGCGGGGTCCACCGGATAGGCCTCCAGCACTGGGGCACCCTTGGAGCGTGCATAGTCGATCGCCCCGGCGAGGAGCGCGTGGCCGATACCCTGGCGGCGGTGACCCGCCTTGACGACAAAGCAGACCACGCTGAAGACCGGGAGGTCATCGATGGCTGGGATAGTGCGGGAGCGGACAAGCCGTTCCATGGCGGATCGCGGACCCACCCCGCACCAACCCACCGGCTCGCCCCCGCTGTAGGCAACGACTCCGGGCGAGGGGTCGCCGCCGCACAGCGCGCGCACCCGTTCGGGTCGCTGGGCAGCGGTGAGGGAATTGAACTCGGCGGAGGACAGCCGGAAGGCAAGGCACCAACAGGTGGGGGCATCCTCCCGCTTCGGCCGAAGGAGAACCGCCACGTCGTCGAACCGGTCAGCGGTGGCCGGATGCACTTCGATGGTCATGCCGAGGATGATACTCCGCGCAGCATCCCCCGTGAATCGGCGACGGGATGGAATAGTCGAGGTTAGACGGTGACATTCAGCTCATCGGCGATGGACCGGACCGCCGCACGGAGCAGGGGGACAGCCTTTTCAGCGAACCGCTCATCGACGCGGGAGACCGGGCCGGAGACCGAGATGGCGCTCGGTGTCGGAGCGTTGGGCACCGCCATCGCGAAACATCTGACCCCGAGTTCCTGCTCCTGCTCATCGATCGAGTACCCGCGCTCGCGGATCAGGTCCAACTCGACCAGCAGCTCGTCGATGGTCTTGATGCTCTTGTCGGTGGGTGTGGGCATGCCGGCACGGGTGACGATGCTGCGCACGGCGTCATTGCTCAGCCCCGCGAGGATGGCCTTCCCGACGCCGGTGTCATGGGTGTGGGCCCGGCGGCCCACCTCTGTGAACATGCGCATCGAGTGGGGGGAGGGCGCCTGGGCAATGTAGATGACCATGTCCGAGTCGAGGACCGCCATGTTTGAGGTCTCCCCGAGACTATCCACCAGGCTCTTCAACTGCGGACGGGCCAGGGCGCCGAGCTGCTTGTTCGCGCCCTCGCCGAGGCGGATCAGGCGGGGGCCGAGCGCGTAGCGACGGTTGGCGAGCTGCCGGGCGTAGCCCTTGGCGACCAGGGTTCGTAGCAACCGGTGGATGGTTGGCAGGGGGAGATCCGTGCAGGAGGAGAGTTCGCTGAGGGAGACTTCACCGCCGGCGTCGGTGATGAGTTCGAGCAGTTCGAAGACCCGCTCGACGGACTGCACTCCGCCGCCAGCCGCTCTTTCAGCCATGTGACACTCCCCGCTCTTGAGCTTCCGGCGGCAGTCTTCACCTGCGGTGCGGAAACTCTTTTCACACTATCCTACTTTCCGCTTAGTGGAATCGAGGATCCAAAAGGGGTTGCGATTCCATCTGTCAGATAATAATATCCATAATATGAAATCGGGTTGTGAAAGAGTTGACGTTGCACCTTCCCGTATCGCAGTCGCAGCAGCGGCCACTGCCGCTGAGGCGTGCACACGACAGGAGCTCAGTACATGACTATCGAACCAAGGCACCCTCTTCCCGCTGATAGGGCGGACAACATCCTCACTCCCGATGCGTTAGCGTTCCTTGAGGAACTGCACCGGCGTTTCCGAAGCACCAGGGATGAAAAGCTCGCCGCGCGCAATGCCCGCCGTGAGGAAGCAGCATCCACCGGCAAGCTGGACTTCCTCCCGCAGACCCGGGGCGTGCGGGATGGCGATTGGACCGTCGCCGCAGCCCCGCCGCAGTTGCAGGATCGCCGCGTGGAGATGACCGGGCCGGCGTCGCCGGCCAAAATGGCCATCAACGCGCTGAACTCGGGTGCCAAGGTCTGGCTCGCCGATCTCGAGGACGCGAGCGCTCCAACCTGGCACAACGTCATCGACGCCCAGCTGAACCTTTTCGACGCCGCCCGCGGCCAGCTCCGTTACACCTCCCCCGAGGGCAAGGAGTACGCCCTGCGCACCGATGGGCCCCTTGCCGTCGTCGTCGCGCGCCCTCGCGGCTGGCACCTACCCGAGAAGAACATCACCATCGACGGCGAACCGGCCATCGGTGCGCTGGTGGACTTTGGGCTGCACTTCTTCCACAACGCCAGACACCTGCTGGCGAACGGCAGCGGCCCCTACTACTACCTGCCGAAGCTCGAAAGCCACCAGGAGGCGCGGCTGTGGAATGACGTCTTCGTCTTTGCCCAGGACTATGTTGGAGTCCCCCAGGGGTCGGTCCGTGCGACAGTGCTCATCGAAACCATTCCCGCGGCCTTCGAAATGGATGAAATCCTGTTCGAGCTAAAGGACCACGCGTCGGGCCTGAACGCCGGCCGCTGGGACTACCTGTTCAGCATCATCAAATACTTTCGCGACGGCGGCAGCGCCTTTGTCCTGCCGGACCGCGCCAGTGTCTCGATGACCGCCCCTTTCATGCGGGCCTACACCGAACTTCTGGTGAAGACCTGCCACCAGCGGGGAGCGTTTGCGATGGGTGGCATGGCGGCATTCATCCCGAACCGCCGCGAGCCGGCCATCACCGAACAGGCTTTCGCCAAGGTGAAGGCTGATAAGGAACGCGAGGCCACCGACGGCTTCGACGGCTCCTGGGTAGCCCACCCGGACATGGTGCCGCTGTGCCGTGAGGTCTTCGACGGGATACTGGGGGAACGGCCCAACCAGATTGACCGGCAGCGCCCCGAGGTCGAGGTGACTGCCGCCCAGCTGCTCGACGTCGCTTCGGCCGACGGCGAGGTGACCGAAGCCGGACTGCGCGCCAACCTCTATGTCGCCGTCGCGTACGTCGCGGTCTGGCTGTCAGGGAACGGCGCGGTGGCCATCCATAACCTGATGGAGGACGCGGCGACGGCCGAAATCTCCCGCTCCCAGGTCTGGCAGCAGATCCGCAACAAGGTGGAGCTCTCCGACACCGGCAATACGGCGACACCCGAACTGGTTGCCGACATCCTCGCTGAGGAGACAGAACGGTTGCGCGGCGAGGTGGGCGAGGATGCGTTCACCCGGTTCTACGAGCCCGCGAGCCGCCTGATCGCCGACATCTGCATCTCTGAGGAGTACACGGACTTCCTGACCCTGCCCGCCTACGAGTTGGTCGACTAAACACCTGCCCGGCGAGGGCGGCGAGGGTGACGTGTGTCGCCGTCGCCGCTCCGTTTGGTTAAGGCGCGGGCAGCGGACGACGGCGGCTCCCGGATCTCCAGAGTTGCTGGCAGCTGTCAGGCGAGGACGTCCCGCGAGGTGAACCTGCCGTAGGCGAGGGCGCCGAACACGAGGACGTAGCCGGACTGGAGGAGGGCATTCGCCGCGAACGACGACCACTCGATCGGCTGCCGGAGCAGGTCGGCAAAGCCGAACCAGTATTGGCTCAGGAGCCACGGGTGCAGTGCCTCCAGCTGGGGGAGCTGTCCCACCACCTGTGAGACCACGGAGACCACTACGGTGGCCGCCATCGCGCCGACCGGCACGTCGGTGAGTGTCGAGATGAACAGGCCCACAGCACACAGCCCGGTGAGCGAGACGGTGACATAGGCGCAGATCAGAGCCGACCGCAGCAGCGCCTCACCAATGCTGACGGTGTCTCCGGACAGCAGCGTCACCGGTCCCACCGGGAAGAGCGCTGCGCCGATGAGCGTGCCAGCGAGAACGACGGCGAGGGTCGCGGCCAGACAGAAAACCACCGTTCCCGCGAATTTGACGGCGAGAAGCCGCCCGCGGCCCACTGGGGCGACCAGCAGGTAGCGCAACGTCCCGGTGCTCGCCTCGCCGGCAATGGTGTCACCGGCCACCACCCCCACGGTCAGAGGCAGGAAAAGCGGAATGGCCACGGTGATGGCTGCGACGGCGACGAACAGACCGTTTTGGGTGATTTGATCAAGGAACGCCGGTCCCCGGCCGGAGGGCGGGCCGGACGTCAGCCGGACGGCCACGGCAATCAGGACCGGAATCGCCGCGAGGGCCAGGAGCAGGGCCCAGGTACGCCGTCGTCGGAACAGGACCGCCAGCTCAGAGGCCACGAACACCACACCCGATGCGGGTCGTCGGTCAATACCCGGCATTGGCTCGTTATTGGACAACGTCAAACCCCTCTCCGGTGAGGGACACGAAGAGCTCCTCAAGCCCCACCTGGTCAACGGTAAACCCGGTCACCCGAACGTTACCGGCGACCAGAGCGGCGACGATGCTTTCGGGTGGCAGGTGGTCGGCTAGCGGCGCGGTGACGGCGGACCCCAGGCCGTGCGGGGCGTGGTGGGTGGGCGTCGACTCCTCCGGCTCGAGTCCCAGACCGGCGAGCACTCGCAGGCAGTTCGCCGGGTCGGGGGTGAGCACCTCGACCCGGGTCTGCCCGGCGGCGCGCAGCTCGCTGAGCGCGCCCTGGGCCACCAGGTGTCCGGCTCGGAGCACCGCCACGTGGGAGCAGATCTGTTCCACCTCGGCCAGTAGATGGCTGGAGACGAACACTGTGGTGCCTTCGGCGGTCAGCGAGTGAACCAAATGTCGCACCTCCCGGGTGCCCTGCGGGTCCAGCCCGTTGGTGGGTTCGTCAAGCACGATGAGGTCGCGGTGCGTCAGCAGCGCGTTGGCGATGCCCAGCCGCTGCTTCATGCCGAGCGAGTAGGCCCCCACCTTCTTGTCAGCCGCCTGCGAAAGCCCCACCCGTTCGAGTGCCCGGGTGGTACGGGCGCGGCGGGTCGACGGGTCAACAAACCGGTCGGCGGCGTCGAGGCGGTGCAGGTTCGCGCGGCCCGACAGGAACGGGTAGAAGCCGGGACCCTCGACGAGGGCTCCCACTCGGGGGAGCACCTCGGGGAGGAACCGGGGGATGCTGCGACCGAGCACCTCGACGTCCCCCGACGTTGCGGAGGCCAGTCCCAGCAGGATGCGGATGGTCGTGGTCTTGCCGGACCCGTTCGGCCCGAGGAACCCGAAGACCGAACCCCTCGGCACGGACAGGTCAATGCCGCCCAGGACGGTCTGCCCACCAAATCGTTTGGTGAGGCCACTGGTCTGGACGACCGGCCCCGCAAGTAACGCTTCGTCGCTCACTCGTCGTCGGCGACTGCCTGGAGACGATCAGCGGGCACCGATCCGACCAGAATCCGCCCGTCATCAGTAAGCAGGACGTTGAGCAGACGGGTTTGGAGCAGCTGGCCGCCGTCAACCGGGCTACTCAGCTGGTCAATCATGTCGGTCAGGTTCGGATCAGCGGTGGGGGAGGTCCCCGCCGGAAACTCGATGACGGTCGCCCATCCCGTGCCAGTGATGGTCGGTTCAGCGGTTTCCTTCGATCCGGCAGTGTCAGGTGGCGAAGCGGTGTCTGACGGTGAATTTGTGTCTTCGGTGTGCTTGCCGGGTGTTCCATGCCCGGTCTTTTCAGAGGACTCAGTCTCTTCCGGCGCCTCGGTCACTGCGGCACCGGCTGGCGGAGTGAAGTCGAAGGTGTCGGCCGGCGGTGTTTCGAAGCTGACCTCGGTGTATGCGGCGCTGAATGCTGGGCCGTCGACGCCGGTGGCAGCGACGCTGACCGCAAGCGGCAGTCCCGTTTCGGCGTCGACGTCGATGGTGATCGAACCGACGAGGGTCTCCTCAGCGCGGGGAGTCAGGATCAGTTGATAGGCCGCCCGACCGGCGACCATACGGGCTGGCCCAACCGACACGTCGGTGGATGGGTCGGCCTTTTCCAGGAAGAGCGCGGCGAGCCGATCCGGCGTCGGGACGTCGGAGAGGTGCGTGGATCCCTGTTTGTGCTCCGGAACGGTGGCATGGACTACCGAATTTTCCTCCGAGTCGTAGAGCCACAGATCGCCGCCGTTGAGGATGATGTTGCGTTCGGCCATGTCGTCGAGTACCTGCACGCGGGCCTGCGACGGTCCATCGAGGAAGATCCGAGCCGTGTGGGGCGCGGTAAGCAGCTCGAGGACCGCGCTTTCGGGGGTCGCTGCTGCGCCGTCGGTCTCTGTCCCGGGCGCTGGACTGACGCCCGCGCCGCCGCCCGCACCGCTGATCAGGGACAGATCGGGGAGCCCGAGGTCGGAGGTCTGCTCGATGGTACCGGAGAGCGCATCGACCGAGTGACCTGCGGCGAGTTCGAGCACCTCAGCCGCGCTCAGATCAGGGAGATCCACCGCAGCGTTGGCGGTCAGGGGGACCACCAGAGCCCCGGCTCCGAGTACGCCGGTGATCGCCACGGCTGGCATCCAGTTTCGCCACGTACGGTTCATGGTCCATCTCCCTTGATCAGCTTGCGCCGCAATCAGAACGGGTGTATCCGAACGGTACTCTCGTTTCCTGAGAATTCGATCTGAGTTTTGTCGGCCGCCCGCGTCAGACTCGGACCGAGCACACCGTCACCGCTGCCCGCGAATAGTCCAGCGTCGACGGTCCATCACACTGAATCCTCATCATCAACCGATGGTCCACGCTCACCCACACGCGCGGGTAGGTGAGTCCCTAGACCACTGGGTCAGCCAGAACCTGCACGAGGGTGCGGTGCCGGATACCGTCGCGATTGGAATCCGTGCCGGACGCCATGGTGATGAGTGCTTTCCACAGTGCCCAGCCGCGGGCGCGGTGCCAGGCATCGGCGTCGAGGCCGACGGAATTGCGAAAAATTTGCCGCTCCTCAGGGGAGAAATAGGTCCACGCCATGACGAGGTCACAAGCGGGGTCTCCGATTCCGCAGGTACCAAAGTCGATCAGGGCGGACAAGCGACCGTCCCGTGTCAGAAGATTCCCGACCGCAACGTCACCGTGGAACCAGACCGGTTTCGAAGCCCATGCAGAGGCAGTGGCGCGCAGCCATACCTCCCAACATGCGGGCGCATCCAAATCCAGTGCCAGCCCATCCAGGGCCCGCTGCACTTCATCACCGTAGACACTGGGGTGGCAGCCGCGGAAAGCTGAGTGGCTGTCACAGATATGAACCAGGTAACACTGCAGCCAGACTAGCCGGTCAATTCGGGCGATCTCGGATTCCCGCGGGAGCCGAGGGCGCCTCCTAAAACATCTGAAAAATAAATCGATCCTTTTACGCATCGTCAGATCGTGTAGCTGTGCTTGTACGAATGATCCACAGACTTGAGGCCGGTTCTCGATGTCTGCGCAGGCAGTGCAGACGGAGAAGCGACGGTACTTGCCCTCAGCCGAGGAGGGCATCGTCCACAGCGACCAACTATTGGCTCTCCTTGACCTGCGGACCGATCCGATACTCGATCATGAGTGCGACCCAACGCTGACTGTCAATCAGGATGACTCGCGAGGGAACGTCATTCGCGTATCGTCGAGCGTCATCGGACCCAACCACACCGCCATCGTGCACGCGGCCGCCCAAGCAATCCCCGCGCTTGTGGTCGCGATGGCGGGCGCTCCGGCTCGTGCCAGACAGATTACCGATGCTGCATCCCAGGCATTTGGAAGAACAAGGTCTCTCGTCAAGCACAGATTCCTCAATGCGCGTGGCGTCGTTTCCTGGTGAGCGAGGGGGACAACGTTCTGTTTGGAAGTCATAAATCCATCACAGCAGAGTCAGATACTCCTCGTCTGGCGAGAATCGGACACAATTGTCGGCATGCCCGATATCGATTGTTCGCGAGACGTTCTTCAGTGGCGGAAAGAATCGGCTGGTGCCCGATGTGAAGAGTGATCTCTGGAACTCCGCGCACATCTGATGCATAAGTCTGCAATCGACCCCAATGCATCGCAGTAGCGGCTCTTAACGATGCGCTGCGCAAGGGTGAACTTCAACGCAACATCTCTATCGAGTCTCTTGGAAGCGGTCGGCCGTTGGACACTACGTGTGTCGAAGGGGGCTTCCGGCGGAGGAGCGAGGAGGACCAGGTGTCGCTGGCCCTCCTCGCGGGCTAGATCGCTAGAGCGTAGTCGACCGTGGGATACGGAATGAAGCCCAGGGACTCATATAGCGCTCGTGCTGGCGCATGGAACGCGTCGCCACCTGTTCCGATGTGCACGACGGTTACGCCGCAGGTCTGCAGTCGCGTGACTGCAGACCTGCAAAGGAGTCGTGCAACACCTTGACGGCGAGCGTCGGGGTGTACGGCAACCATCTCGAGTCTGCCCGACGTCTTGTTCGTGACGTTCCAGCCGACGTAGCCGAGTATCTGCCCGTCCTCTTCTGCCAGCGTGATGAAGCGATCCTCGTCCGGCGCGAACAGTGAAGGGACCTCCGAGCGGTAGTCGTCCTCCCATCGGCTGTGGTCGTGCTTAGTCACTTCAGGACGGAGTTCGATGAGTGAGCCGGTGAAGAGTGGCCGGAAGGTGGTGATCGTAAGGTCTATGAGAGCGGGGATGTCGGACGTTGTGCAGTCGCGGAGGTGCATGGTTGTTTCTCTTCCGTGAGGACGTTAAAGGGCTCCCCGCCATGTCTTCGGCGGGGAGTGAAACGACGGCCGAAGCCGCACCCTCAGTGACGCGTGCGCCAGCTCGCGAAACAGTCCATGTTGCGATGCTAGCTCAAACCCGAAAAGGACCAGCTGACCCGAGGGGAACCGCGTCTCAGCCAACGATCCCGTTGCCTTTGGTCGCTGTTGCGGTCGGTATCTCAGAACGACGTAGTCGAGGTGCAGCAAACTACAGATCGCAGCGATAAGGGCGAAACCGCGGGAAGACTCCAATGGGTTGGAGATTCCACCTGTCCAGAACGTGTCCCAAATTCTGTGTCCCTGCGCACGCACTATCCCGTTGATCACGGGTTCCAGCTAAGGCGAATCGTTGGCAGTCTTCCCCTTGCTAGCCGAGCGTTCACCGGCGCCGGGCACCGATCAGGTAGCCCAGCACTCCCGCGCCGACAGCGATTCCGCTGACCAGCAACGCAATCCCCAGCGGCTGGCCGGAGGCTCCGGTGCCGAAGGGGGTGTGAACGATACCAGTAGGAAAGCCGAGCCCGGCTGAGACAAGTCCCGACCCGACAGCGATCAGCACTCCCACGATGAGCAAACCAATACCGACCAGCAGGACAGAGGGGGGTCCGCTGATCCCGGACCGCTTCGCCTCACCTGTCATCTGCTGACTCTTTTCCGAGGCGCAGCCCGAGAGCCGCCGCGCTCACCATGAGCCCGCCCAGCAACACGATACCGCCGCACACGGCGAGGGCATCGGAGAAGGAAGGCTCGCCGTCGAGCGCTATGACAAGGTCGGAAGAATAGGCGGTGCTTACGTCAGTCTCCCGGCTTGGGAGCTGCAGTGCGATCGGGGTGACGCCGAACAGCAGGGACACCCCACCGAGGGTCAGCACCACTGAGAGGACAAGGAGCCAGGCGGCGACCGGCCGGATGGAGAGCGGGCTCATGGTGTGCGCCTGCCGCGGAAATAGCCGAAGGCCCCGGCGATCAGGACCAGTCCCAGGGCGGCCAGGCCCAGTCCGAAAATTTCCCCTGCGGTCGGCCCCGGTAGCAGCACCGCGTCCGACAGGGGTGCATAGGCGAACCAGCCAAACTCGACGGACGGCTTTGTCATCGCCGCGGTGATCAGCAGGGCTAGCCCAACGACCGCTGCACCCAGCCCGCCCGCCAATAGCTTGTGTGTATGGATCCAGTTCACTGCTCCCCCATCGACGCGTCGCTTCGGCGGCGACCCTGACCCAGACACTACTGCCTCCGGCCCAAGTCGTCGACGGCGGCGGGCCAGGGTGCGCGGCTACAGGCTGCCCACCGGGAGGATCCGGCGGGGCGTTCGCGTCACCGCGTCGAGGGCCAACGGTAAACTCCCCGGCAACGAGGCGAGCTCCAGCAGCAGTGCCTCCGTGGGGCGCATGAGTTCCACCCGGCCGTCCGCAGCGCGCGCGAGAATGTCCTTCACTGGGGCCCAGTGGGACGACTCGGCCTCGGTGGTGCGGTGCTGTGGATCGAGGGTCGGCGCAAGCACCGTCAGGTAAAAAAAGGTGTCGAAACGCTTGCTGTAGCTGGTCGGAGTGATCCAGTTGGCCCACGGTGTCAGGTCCGTGGGGGACAGCATCGCCCCGGTTTCTTCGTGCACCTCCCTGATCGCGGCGGCCACCAACACCCCTGCCGCTACCGTCGGGTCGCTCCAGTCGCCGCCCGCAACGCTCGTCTTGGCCCAGCAGTGCGCGTGGGCCGCCAGCAGGCGTGCCGGGGCAGGTTGGGTGCGCGCCGTGACACGGTCGACGTCGTCCACCCGGCCTCCCGGGAACACCACCACGCCCGCAGCGAAGTCCATGGTGAGCGAGCGGTTCTGAATGAAGATCTGATCTCCGCGCAGCATCAGGACGCTGACTGCCAGCCGGGGAACGGCCGGGTCTGCGCTGGGGGATGTCCTCATGCAGCGCACTCTATCGGACCCGGGCATCACCAGAGGAGGGACACCTCGCTAAGGTAGACGCATGCCCAGCCCCCCTGCCTCCGGCCTGATCGTCAGCAGCCTCCTGACCCGGTACCGGCTCGCGCCCAACCCGGGCCCGATGAGCCTTGAGGGCACCAACTCCTACGTCCTCGCCGCACTTGTGGAAGGCAAGGGCAGACGCCCAGTCGTCGTCGTCGACCCGGGGCCGCTCGACGAGGAGCACCTGTCCGGGCTCGCCAGTGCCGGGAGAGTTGACCTGGTCCTCATCACCCACCGACATCGGGACCACACCGAGGCCAGTGAGCGCTTCCACCAGCTGACCGGTGCGCCGGTGCGGGCGATGGACCCCGCCCACTGCCACGGCGGAGACCCTTTGACCGACGGCGAGGAAATCAACGCGGCGGGGGTCAGCATCAGGGTTCTTGCCACCCCTGGGCACACCTCGGATTCGGTGTGTTTCCACCTGCCCGACGACGGCGACACCGGTTCCGTGCTCACAGGCGACACGATTTTGGGCCGCGGCACCACGATTATTGATTACCCGGACGGACGCCTCGGCCCCTATCTCGACTCATTGGAGAAGCTCAGCGCCCTGGGCCCGGCGTCGGTGCTACCCGCCCACGGGCCGATGCTGCCGGATCTGGCGGCTATCTCACTCGTCTACCGTCAGCACCGGCATGAGCGCCTGGGCCAGATTCGTGCTGCGCTCGCCCAGCTTGGAGCCGACGCAGCGGTGCAGGATGTTGCAGACCTGGTCTACGCTGACGTCGACTCGTCAGTCCGTCGGGCTGCCGAGGCATCGGTGGCGGCGCAACTGGACTACCTGCGGAGCCCTGGCTAGTTGGTGAGGGGTCGGGCGGGTCACTTGTGGAATGACGGTGGAACTGGAATTTGCGGGAACGCTCTGGCGGTGGATGGGCCCCGCTTCCTGGTACTTCATCACTGTTCCACCGGGTGAGAGCCTGATGCTGCGGGAAAACTCAAGTTCGGGGAGTCGTGGCTGGGGAATGATCCCGGTCACCGTCAGCATTGGCGGCAGTATCTGGGAGACGTCACTCTTTCCGCAGGAGCAAAGCTATGTAGTGCGGTGAAGGCGGCGATCAGGCGGGCTGTTGGACTGGCGGAGGGTGACCAGACCGTGGTCCACCTTTCCATCCGGTCCTGAGGATGACCCCGTGGTCGACTCGTGCGGCAAGGGCGACGGACAGCCACACGCTTCGCTTTGGGTAGTTACAGCGTGCTTCCTACTCCTGTTCTTGACATTGACGCCGCGTCAACTACTAACGTTGCAGGTGTCAACAGGAAAGAGATGCGGTGGACTGGCCCATTCAGGAAATTGCTCGACTGGCAGGCACCACCAGCCGGACGCTTCGCCATTATGGGGACGTCGGGCTGCTGGAACCGTCCCGGGTGGGCAGCAACGGAAGGCGCTATTACGACGACGGCGCCTTGGTGCGTTTGCAACGTATCTTGCTGCTCAGGGAGTTGGGCCTGGGTCTGCCGGCGATCGCCGCGGTGCTCCACGGCGAGGCCAGACCAGCTACCGCACTGCAGCACCACCTTGAGTGGTTACGGCGGGAGCAGAACCGGCTGGCGCGGCAGATCGCGTCGGTCGAAGACACAGTCAATCGGTTGGAGGGAGGTGAAGAACTCATGGCAGAGAAGATGTTCAACGGTTTCAACCACACGCAGTACAAATACGAGGTGGAGGACCGCTGGGGGAAGGACGCTTACGCCCAGGGTGACGCCTGGTGGCGGTCGAGGTCCGACGTTGAGAAGGCTACGTTTGCTGAACATTCAGCCGACCTCGGGGCTGATTGGGTCAAGGCTGCGGCTGGCGGATCAGCGCCAGACGGCGCCCAGGCTCAGACGTTGGCGGCCCGGCACATTGCATGGTTGTGCCAGGCCCCCGGCGTCCCACGGTCCGGCGGGAAGCTATCGAAGGAGTATGTGCTGGGCCTCGGCGACATGTACGTGGCCGATCCCCGTTTTGGAAGAAACTATGGGGGCCAAAGCGGCGCCGAGTTTGTGCGGGCGGCCTTACGGGTCTACGCGGACCTGTTCCTTTAGGTCCTGCGATAGTGGCGGGGCCGCAGACGAGAGGTGGGGCAACCACTGCACTGCGGCCACGCCGCTATCCTGTGACCAATGGGGCGGCACGTCAGAACTGGATCCCCCGCGTCAGGCCGCCGTCCACCAGGATATTGGCACCGGTGGTCCGGCTGGATCGTGGGCTCGCCACGAACACGACAGTATCGGCTACCTCCTGCGGCGTCCCCATCCGATGTGTCGGGTTTAGCCCCATCGCCATGTTGTACAGCTCGGGATTTCCCTGTTCGATGCTCTGCCACACACCGCCCTCATGGAAGGTATTGCCGGGGGACACCGTGTTGGCGCGGATGCCTTTCTCGGCGAGCTGGAACGCCAGACCCGCCACGTAGGCGATAAGCGCGGACTTCACCGTTCCGTACGGGCCGGACGCGAAGTCCACTTCGCGACCAGAAACGCTTGAGATGGCGATGATCGACGCCGCCTTGCTTCGCTCAAGGTGCGGCAGCGCGGCTTTGACCAGTCGGACCGTTCCCATCAAATCCACCCGGAGGGATGCTTCCCAGGATTCATCGGTGTCCGGGATGGCCAGTGCGCTCACATTACTGACCAGGATGTCGATTCCACCGAACATCGAGGCCGCATCGGAAACCCAGCGGGCCACGGCGTCGGCGTCGCCCATGTCCATGGTGGTCCCCGAAACGCGGCCGGTACTGCCAGCGAGGGCCGTCTCAGTGGCGTCGACTTCGGCGGCGTTCCGCGCGCAGAAGCCCACGTTGGCGCCCTCCGCGGCGAAGGTCTCGACGATGGCGCGGCCGATGCCTTTGGTCCCGCCGGTCACCAGGACGGTGCGGCCGCTGAGCTGTAGGTCCATGGTTTTCTCCTAAAGTTTCGAGCCGCGGCGCCGCAGCTCATCGTGTATTCCGTCAAAGGCATGGACTCGGGGGAACAGCTTTTTGGCTGTTTTGATGACCACGCTGTAGTTGGCATCGACGGCATTGGCGATTGGTGCCAGCGCTGTCTGGGTGAGGAGCTGATAGGCATCCATCTGATGCAGGCCAAATAGTTCCTCGAACCACCTGACCATTTCCACCTGGCCGATCCGCCAGGAATCCTCCATTGGACGGGAGGAGCCAACGGTCATCCAGTGGGTATCGCTTTCCAGTCTGGGCCAGGCTGGCGCACCGCCCTTGATCAGTTCAACAATGATGGTGGAGTTCATGGCGCCTTCGACCGCGGTACCGCAGGCCTCGCCCTCACCCTGCCGGTAATGGCCGTCTCCGATCGAGAACAATGCGCCCTCGACGTTGACCCCCAGATAGACGGTGGTCCCTGCTTTGACTTCGGGCGAGTCCATGTTTCCGCCAAATCGCTCGGGGACCAGGGACGATCGCACTTCGCCGCCCGGCGGAGCAACCCCGATGGTGCCAAGCATCGGCTCAAGGGGCAACGCCACCTCGAAATCGCTGTGTCGGGCCTGGAAACCTACGGTTCGCCGCGCCGTGTCGACATGGTAGATCCAGGTGGTGTCCGGTAGCGGTTCCTGCAGGAATGCAGTCCGATCGGTGCTGGTCAGTCCGCCGAAGAATGGAATGGTGGCCGATGCACCCCACGACCGGGCCGGAGTGAGGTCAACAATGTGGATCGCCAGCGTGTCACCGGGTTCCGCTCCGGCCACGTAGAACGGACCGGTCTGCGGGTTGACGAACCGGAGGTCAACCTTCTCGCTCGACAGGTCATCGACGCTGGTCAGCGCGTGGTTGAATGCGTCCTCGGACCACAGCTTCATGACTGTGCCCGGCTGTACGGTCAGGACCGGCGCGGCGCCCCCGAAAGTATAGACAAGCTGATCGCGGGTTGGCGTGTATTCAACGGGGTCCATTACTGGATGCTATGTCCGGGCTGCGGTGCTGACAAGGGGGACCACTCGATCCACGGTGACGCTGACTCGATTGGGGTGTTGGCCGGAGGGGCGGGAGTCAGGGAGTGGCAGTGACGGTGCGGGAGCCGATCCAGGCCGCCGCGCCGTCCACCTCGGCGGGGTGCACTCCATGTCCACCCTCCCGGACAAACTGACTGACCTCGGACCCCGCGCTGTCCAGCACTGACTTCAGCCGCGTGACACTCTCCAGTGGTGCCATCGCATCCGCGTCCCCGTTGAAGAGCGCGACGGCGGTGCCCGCCAGGTCATCGTCGATCGTCCGGTCACCGAGCGGGTACATTCCGGAGAAGGCGACGACGTCGGTCAGAACCCGGGGATGCAGCAGCACGGTACCCAGAGCGATATTCGCTCCGTTGGAGAACCCCACGGCAATGACCTTCCGGTCGCCCAGGCCGTGATGGTCCCGCGCCCAATTGATAAAGTCGGCGAGGTCGCCCGCGCGGCGGACGACGTCGTCGACGTCGAACTGGCCCTCGCCGAACCGCCGGAACCAGCGGTTCATGCCGTGCTCCTGCACCGGGCCGCGGGGCGAGAGGGAGCCAGCGCCGGGGGCGAGGCGCTGGGCCAGCGGGAGCAGGTCGTGCTCGGTCCCACCCGTGCCGTGGAGCAGGAGCAGCACCGGACTGTCCGGCGTTCCCGCGTCAAAGAGGTGTGGCCAATGCTGAACGTTGGTCATCCGGTCCCCTAGCTCAGAAAGGTGGCGATGGACGGGTTGTTCTCATCGGGCACACTGATCTTCGCGACCGCGTGCGAGATGGCATCCCGGTTGGGTTCGAGCCATGGTGGGAGCTTCAGTGAGCGACCCAGTTCGAGCAACGGTTCGTCGATATCGAACCCCGGCGTGTCAGTGGCGATTTCGAGTAGGGTGCCGCCCGGCTCCCTGAAGTAGATGGATGTGAAGTACTGACGATCGAGGATGGCGGTGACGGCGTAGCCGCGCTCCGCCAGTTCCAGGCGCCACAGCTCCTGGGTAGCCTGGTCGGGCACCCGGAAGGCGATGTGGTGGACCGTTCCGCCAGCCACCAGGCCGGGTTCGCCGCCTCGGTCGGTGACGATGTCGACGACGGTGCCCGGCTCGCCGGCGTGGGTGCTGAGGCGGTACCTGCCGTCGGTTTCGCTCAGGATGTTCATGCCCAGGTCACGGGTGAATGTTTCGAGGCTCGCAGTGGGGTCCTCGACGGTAAGCACCGACGAGTGCTGCCCGCGGACAGCATAGTCAGCCGGAACCGACGCTGAATCCCACGGGTTCCGTGGGTCCGCGAGCGACGATGCCACCAGGTCGATCTGCAGGCCGTCGGGATCGCGCAGCGACAGGCGCTCTTCCTCGGAGGAGGCGCGGGCAACGCTCGAGTCGACGCCGATTGCCTTGAAGTGTTCCTGCCACCAGCCGAGGCTTCCCTGCGGAACGGAGAACGCGGTCGTGGTCGACTGCCCGCTGCCCACCCGACCGCTACGGACGCCCTGCCAGGGGAAGAAGGTCAGGAGGGAGCCGGGGCGGCCAGCCTCGTCGCCATAGTAGAGGTGATAGGTGCCGGGATCGTCGAAGTTCACCGTCTTTTTGACCAATCGCAGGCCAAGGCCCTTGATGTAGAAGTCAATGTTCTTTTGGGGGTCGCCCGCGATTGCGGTGACGTGATGGAGCCCTTCGGTGTGTGCGGTCATGAGTTCCTCCTCGATTAAACCAGCGCGGGACGCCAGTATATACATGCAAACACATACATCAACCGATTTGTTCCTTTGCCGGTGTTCTCCCTCCGAACGAACGGGCGGGTCCGGTTTTCTACCCTGCACAGAACCGATCGCGACCTGGTTGGTCTCTGCGTTGTCCACATCACCAATGATGTAATGGCCGTATGCGCATAGTCATTGCACCCGACAAGTTCAAGGGTTCGCTCTCCGCCCCCGAGGTTGCCGATGCGGTAGCCGCCGGATTGCGCGACGCCGCGGGACCGGACACAGTCCTCACCATCGAGCAGGCGCCAGCGGCCGACGGCGGAGAAGGGACTCTCGACGCTGCTGTCGCCGCAGGCTTCTCCCTCCACGTCACGACAGTGACTGGGCCAACCGGTGAGCCGCTGGAAGCGCCCATCGCGATCCGCGGCACGCAGGCAGTGATCGAAATGGCCCTCGCGTCTGGCCTCGCAGTGCTACCCGGCGGCATCCTCGATGCCCGCGGCGCCACCAGCCGCGGGACCGGGGACCTCATCAGGTTCGCCCTCGACCGTGGCTGTACAGAAATTGTCCTCGGAGTGGGCGGCAGCGCCAGCACCGACGGTGGGGCGGGCGTGCTTGAAGGCTTGGGGGCGAAGCTGCTTGACGACGACGGCGGCGATCTGCCGCCCGGCGGTGCATCGCTGGCGGCGCTCGCCCGGATCGACCTGACCGGCCTGGACCCGCGACTGTCTGCCGTCACGCTTACCCTGGCCTCCGACGTCGACAACCCTCTGCTGGGCCTCACTGGTGCGGCTGCAGTGTTCGGCCCGCAGAAGGGTGCTACGGCTGCTGATGTCGAGGAACTCGATGCGGCCCTGGCCCGATTCGTCAGCGTTCTTGGCGCAGCGGCGGGTCCGGCAGTTAATGAAGCGGCCATCGCCCCAGGCGCCGGTGCGGCGGGAGGCGTCGGGTTCGCGGCGCTCGCCGTCCTGAACGCGCGGCGACGGCCGGGAATCGACGTCGTACTGGAGCTGACCGGGTTGGCCGGAAAGCTGCGCGACGCCGACCTGGTGATCACCGGTGAGGGAAGCCTTGATGAACAAAGCCTCGGCGGGAAGACCCCGCTGGGGGTAGCGAATGCCGCCGCGGCGGCGCACGTCAGGGCTATTGCAGTGTGCGGCAGGACCGTGCTGGCCCCCGAGCAATTAGTGGCCGCCGGATTCGAGCGCACCTTCACGCTGACCGATCTGGAGCCCGACGTCGACCTGTGCATCGCTAACGCCGCAACCCTGCTCCAGCAGGTGGGGCGGGAAATCGCCGCCCATTTGGGGCTGACCCTCAGGCACGTTCAGTAACTGCCGGATTCACCAAAGCTTTTGTTCGTAGTGTTTGCGACGCCTGCGGTGCTGCGGTGGAATATGGCTGGAACGGTTCAGTAGTGTTCTGGTATGGGTTCTTTACGAAACAGCCGCGCTGCTGCGCTCCCCGCCAAGCTTTCCCGCTCCTGGCTCCTTGCCTCCGCGGCATCCGAGGCCAACTTTGCGCCCGCCCTGACATCCGAGGCGGACTCGGTGGTGTTCGATATGGAAGATGCGGTGCCGGCCGATGGCAAGGCGGAGGCGCGCGAGCGTGTGGTCGAAGCGCTGTCCACCGGAATGACCGCGTGGGTCAGGGTCAACGGGATCGAAACCGACTTCTGGGCTGATGACCTGGCGGCACTCTCCAAAGCTCCGGGGCTGCGCGGCGTCATGCTGGCCATGACCGAGAAGCCTGAACAGGTCACCCACACCGCGATGCGGCTCCAGGCCGGTACCCCGGTGCTCGCGCTGGTCGAATCGGCGCTGGGCATCGAAAACGCCACGGCGATCGCCAGCGCCCCCGGCACCTTCCGGTTGGCGTTCGGCGTCGGCGACTTCCGCCGGGATACGGGAGCCTCGGACGAGCCAATGGCTCTGGCCTATGCACGCTCCAAGCTGGTGGTGGCCTCCCGGGTGGGTCAGCTCCCCGGCCCCATCGATGGCCCAACGGTCGGCGCGCTCGGAGACACCCTGCTGGAGGCCTGCAAGGTGACGGCTTCCATGGGAATGACCGGAAAGTTGTGCCTCCTGCCGGATGCCACGGACACCATCAACATGGGCCTATCACCGAGCGCCTCGGAAATTGTGTGGGCCCACGAGCTTCTCAGCGCCCATGCCGCCGGAGCGGTGGTGGGCGACGGGTCTTACCTGCCCCGGCTTGCCCGCGCACAGAAGATCTCTTCACTGGCCGACTCCTACGGATTGTGGAACGCCTGACCCGACAGGACAGTTTTTGGAGGGGCTACTGGTGCCGGTACCTGTTGACCATGGGGCAGTCGAAGGGGTCGCGGGCTGCGAGCCCTACCCGGTTGAGGTAGGAGACCACTGCACCGTAGGACGCGGCGACGCCGACCTCGGTGTAGGGGACTTTGAGGCGTTCACAGTGCTCGCGGACGATCAGGGCCGCCTGGCGCAGGTGCGGGCGTGGCATGTCCGGGAACAGGTGGTGCTCAATCTGGAAGTTCAGCCCGCCGAAGGCGTTGTTGACGAACGATCCGCCTTTGATGTTTCGTGAGGTGAGGACTTGTTTCTGGAAGAAGTCGAGTTTGCTGTTTTTCGGGATGATCGGCATGCCCTTGTGGTTGGGGGCGAAGGACGCACCCATGTAGATCCCGAACACGGCCATCTGCACACCGATGAAGGCAAACGCCATGCCGACGGGCAGGAACCAGAACAGGACGCCCAGGTAGGCGCCGAACCGGACCGCGAGGAGCGCGAGTTCAACCCAGCGGCCCTGGACGGCTCCGGGGCGGAACAGGGTGCCGATGGATTTGGCGTGCAGGTTCAGTCCCTCGAGGGTGAGTAGGGGGAAGAAGAGGTAGCCCTGGCGGCGGGTGATCCAGGCGTGGAGGCCCTTGGCTTTCGCGGCGTCTTCTTCGATGAAGGAAATGGTGTCGATCTCGATGTCGGGGTCCTTGCCCAGCACGTTGGGATCGTTGTGGTGGCGGGTGTGTTTGTTCATCCACCATTGGTAGCTGATGCCGACGACGCCGGCTGCCAGAATCCGCCCGGACCAGTCGTTCGCGCCGCGGGTCTTGAAGATCTGCCGGTGGGACGCTTCGTGGGCCAGAAACGCTAGCTGGGTAAAGACGATGCCGAGCACTGCGGCGATGAGCAGCTGGAACCAGGTGTCACCGAGCAGGGCGAATCCGGTCCAGGCTGCGCCCATGGTCAGCGCCAGCACGGCGAAGACCGAGACGTAGAATCGGCGGCGACGGTTGAGCAGCCCCTCCTTGCGCACCTGCTTGAGCAGGATGGAATAGGAGGCGACAATGTCGTTAGGCTTCGAAACGCGCACACTGCGACTAGAGGTAGCAATACTCAATAGGTGTCCCTGCGTTGGGTTCTGCTCCACAGCAGACGGAGGGATTGCTAGACCCGAGGATGGCCTCAGTTTACGAGAGTTTACTGAATGGTGCCTGTAAATATGCACCTAACGGCATAGTTGTGAAGTGCACTGACTATCTTGCTGGGCCGTCAGTTCTCGCGGTTGATCACCACGAAGGCGATCGCGCCGACCAGGACCTCAGTGAGCAGGAGAAGAGCCAGCACCATTTCCACAATGGCTCCGAACCCGACGGCGATCACCGCACCGGCGGTCGGGTGACCCGCCACAGCCCGATCCGCGAGCTCGGATGTCAAGCACACTTGACGTCGCCGGGGTGCTGCCCGGGCCAGCGGGATCTAGGGACTGGGCTGGCCGAGGGCATGGCTGGCCCGGTCAGCCGCGGCCTTGACGATGGGCCCCAGTCGGCCGACGTCGTCGACCCGGACCCGCTGGGTGGGGAAACCCAGCCCCAGCACCGCTGCTAGATCCCCGGTGTGCCGGAAAACTGGAGCAGCGATGGACCCTACATCGCCGTGGCGTTCGCCGAAGGCGGCGAAGTACCCTTTCGCTCGGGTCAGCTCCACCTGTCGGTCGAGGA
This sequence comes from Arthrobacter glycogeni, assembly GCF_054511155.1. NCBI lineage: Bacteria > Bacillati > Actinomycetota > Actinomycetes > Micrococcales > Micrococcaceae > Arthrobacter > Arthrobacter glycogeni. The sequence goes on from NZ_JBTNDE010000005.1 coordinate 173,422, forward strand.
CCGCCAGGCTGGCGGGGGTGCTTGCGGTGAATTGGGTCAGGTGGTCTTCGTTGAGGGCCGAGCGGGCGTCGGGGTCGTAGGCGAGGAAGATCTTGCCGGGCGCACCGGCGTGGATGGGCATAACCATCCCGACGGCGAAGGGTCGGATCACCACGTGGCGGGTTTCCGCGACGGCAACGATGGTGCGGAAGGCGCCGTCGCGGACGTAAAGGCAGGCCGTCTCGCCTGTCTCGTCGCGCAGATCCTGCAGGATGGGCTTGACCAGCTGCACCAGATCCATTCCCGAGGTTCCGGTGCTGGCCCAGCGGACCAGGCGGATGCCGATCCGGTAGCGGTCGCCGTCGCGATCCAGGTAGCCCTCCCGGACCATGTTCTGCACCAGGCGTTGGCAAGTACTCGAGGGTAGGCCGGTCCCGCGGGCCAGCTGCTGCAGCGTGGGCTCGGGGTTGTCGGGGGTGAAGCAATCAAGGATTTGGCTGACCTTGCGCAATACCAGAATGGGTGCCGCACCGCTGGCCTGTTCGGCTGTCACTAGTGCCGTCCTCACATCGTCAGTCTTGGCGTATTCAGGGTCCGTGCCAGCTTAGTGGGACGCGGCGGTCTACAACATTTTCCTTGACAATCCTCACTTAAACCCACAATATGGGTTGGGAACTCACGAAGTGAGTTTGATTGTCACCACAACGAAGTGAAGGACAGACATGGCTTCCCCCGCCGAATATTGCGAAACCTCCCCCGCTGCCGCCTCGCAGGGCTCCTCCCGGATCGGGCTGATCGTCCCGAGCTCCAACACCACGATGGAAACCGAACTTCCCGAGCTCTTCCGTCGACAGTCCGAAGCGACCGGCCACCGCTACACGTTCCACTCCGCCCGCGCCGGTATGAAGAAGGTTAATCGCGAGGAACTCGCCGCGATGGTGGGAAAGGCCGCCGACTGTGCCGAGGCAGTCTCGGACGCCGACGTCGACGTGATCGCCTACGCCTGCCTGGTGGCCGTCATGGCGCAGGGCCCCAACGCCCACGTCGAGTCCGAGGCGACCATCGCCCAGGCCGCGGAAAGTAACGGGCACCCCGCCGAGGTCACCAGCAGCGCAGGCGCCCTGGTGCGGACGTTGCAGGAGATGGGCGCAAAGCGCATCACCATGGTCACCCCCTATGTTCCCGCCCTCACCCAGCTGGTATCCGAGTACATCGAGGGCGCTGGCATCGAGGTGGTGGACTCGGTGAGCCTTTCAGTCGACAACAACCTGGAGGTGGGGCGGCTGGACCCTCAGCAGTTGCCGGGGATCGCCGAAAAGCTCAACCGCGACGGGGTGGACGCGGTCATCCTGTCGGCCTGTGTCCAGATGCCGTCGCTGGCAGCGGTGCAAACCGCCGAAGACCTGCTCGGTGTTCCGGTGATTACCGCCGCCGTCGCTACCGCTTACGAAATTCTCAAGTCGCTGGGGCACACCCCGGCCATCACCGGGGCCGGGCGCCTCCTCGCGGGCGACCTCGTGTCGGCGCAGAATTAGGAAGCGGCCATGACACCGTCAATTATCGCGTTCCTCGTCCTGATCGGAGCGTTCGCTTGGGGCTCCTTCACCAAGGTCAACGCCGGCTTGATCGCGTTGGTCGCGGCGTTCGTCGTCGGGACCACACTTGCCGGACTCCCCATCGCCGACGTCATCGGTGCCTTCCCCTCCGGACTATTCTTCATCCTGGTGGGCGCCACCCTGCTGTTTGCGATTGTCCGGGTCAACGGGACCATTGACCTCATGGCGTACTGGTGTGAACGCCTGGCCGGTGACCGTCGGCTTCTGGTTCCCATCCTGATGTTCCTGCTCACCGCGGTGCTGGCGTCCGCCGGGGCGTTCACTCCCGCGGCAATCGCCATCGTGGCGCCGGTTGCGCTGGCGCTGGGCGCGCGGTTCGGCATCAGCGCGCTGGCCATGGGGCTGGTGGTGGTGCAGGGTGCCAACGCCGGAGCCTTCTCGCCGGTCAACCCCTTTGGTGTCCTCTCCAACCAGATGCTCGACGGCGCTGGAGCCTCTAGCGACTCCTGGAAGCTTTACCTTTACTGCTTCCTCTTCAATGCCCTCCTCGCGGCACTCGCCTATTTCATTGTTCAGGGAATTGTGAACCGCCGTGCGGCAAAGCGCGACGCCGAACCCAGCGCTGATGGGTCCGCAGCTTCAGCCGGGACCGCGAACGAGGGCGCTCCCGGCGTCGACAGCAGTTCAGGCACCGGGGGCACGCTGACCGCCACCCGGACCGTTGCTGAACCGATCACCAAGGTGGAGGTAACCCCCATGCGGGTGGTCACCCTGCTGGCGCTGGTGGCCCTGCTGGTGTTGACCACGGTCTTCGCAATCGACGTCGGTGTCGCCTCCCTGGCCATCGCCCTCGTGCTGATTGCCATCAACTCGGGAGTCCAGAAACCGGCTGTGGAGAGCATGCCGTGGAGTGCCATCATCCTGGTTACAGGCATTGTGACCTATGTGGGGATGCTCGAGGCCATGGGTGCGCTCGACGAGTTGCAGGCGGGGATTGAAAGCCTCGGCAACGGCTCGATCGCTGCCCTGGTGACCGGCTACGTGGTGGCACTCGTGTCGGCCTTCGCCTCCACGACCGGCACCCTCGGGGTAATCAGCCCGGTGGTTATCCCTATTGCGATGGATCCGCTGCTGACCCCGATCGGCGTCGTCACAGCCATTTCCATCAGCTCATCGGTCGTGGATGTGAGTCCCATGTCCACCAGCGGTGCCCTCCTGATGGCCAGTGCGCAGCCCAAGGATGAGCGGATGTTCTTCAGGGCGCTGCTGCTTTGGGCGATCGCGATGATCGGTATCGTGCCGGTTGCCGTGTGGTTCGTCTTCGTTCAGCTAGGTATCGGATAGCCCAGCCCACGGCCCTACGGCCTGGTCATGGCGCTTCCGCGGTACCACTTCAGCCGCGGAAGTGTCCTGGCCATTCATCAACGGGAATGCGTTGAATGCTCTGCACCTGACCCGTGGTGCCCCACTCGTCGCGGCCTAGCCGTGACAGGGGCTTAAGACGTTCCATCAGCGGATCGGTACCCTCGAGGGCTTCTTCGGCTATTGCGGCATGGGTTACCTCACCAAAGACCACGAAGCAGTCGCCGATGGGCTGCACCACATGCAGAGTGCACTCAAGGGCGACGGGGGATTCGAGAACCCGCGGTACCGCGACAGTGCGGCTCGGCTCGCGGGTCAGGCCCGCGGCGTCGAACTCGCTCACCTCCCGGGCGAAGTTGGTGCCCGTCGCGTTGACCTGCTCCAACAGCTGCTCAGGCGCGAGGTTCACCACAAACTCGCCGGTCTCCTCAATGTTGCGCAGCGTATCCTTCCGGCCCACCGACGTGAAGGCGATGATCGGTGGGTGCACCGACGCGACAGTGAAAAACGAGTGCGGGGCTAGGTTATCGCCGCCCGCCGCCGACCGGGATGACACCCAGGCGATAGGTCGCGGCACCACAGTCGCGGTGAGCAGACGGTAAAAGTCCCGCGCCGAGGTGTCGTCCCTGCTGAAGTCTTTGCGCATGTCCCGAGCCTAGCGGGCGTCGCGAAGAACGTCGGTAAGGCTCAACGCCCGTCGGCCGGTCAGGTCCTGTACCGCCGCCGTCGTCCGCGCGACCTCTCCGGCCGCGATGGCGGTGTAGGTGCTGACCCAGGCGTCGAGCTGCCAGCCGGGCACACCGAAGTGTTGCCGGGATGCATATGCTTCCTCGATTGTTTCGGGTGCATACCTGATGGATTTTCCGGTTTCGGCGGTGATGATTGCCGCGGCCTCCTCGAGGGTCAGCGCCTCCGGCCCGGTCAGTTCATACGTCCGTCCCACATGCGCTGACGGCTCCTGGAGGACGACGGCGGCCACCCGCGCAACGTCGGCCCTGGCCACTCCGGCTACCCGCCCATCGGCGGCGGGGCCGCGGATGGCCCCGCCGTCGTCGGCCAGGAACTGCAGGATGTCCAGGTAAAAGTTGTCGCGAAGGAACGTGTAGTCCACCCCGGAGTGTCGGATGTATTCTTCGGTGGCCCAATGGTCCCGACCGAGGGTGAAGGTGGCATCCGCGGCCGCCCCAGAAAATGAGGTGTACACGATATGCCGCACGCCAGCGTCCCTAGCCGCATCGACGAAAGTTAGGTGCTGGTCGACCCGGTCCTCGGCCTCGCTCGCCGACACCATGAAAAGGGTGTCAACACCGTCCAGCGCCGCGACTGCCGCCTTGCGATCCGCGTAGCTGAACCGAGCCGCCGTCGCCCCGGCCAGTAGCGGGGCCCGGCCAAGGTCCCGGACCGGCAGGCGGAGGTCGAGCCCGGCCGCCGAAAGACTGCGGGCAACGGAGCCTCCAACGGCTCCGGTGGATCCCGTAACTGCAACTGGTTTACTCATAACCAGTCCAGCGTTGTGGGGTAGGGAATTATTTCCGTCAACAGCGGGGTCGTGCAGCGCTCGCCTAGACTGGGGCATTATGCGCTTCATCAACAAATACCGCGTGCCCATCGTCTGGCTCTTGATCATCGCCATGGTGGCGAGCATCGGCGCCGGATTCTTCGCCCAGATCCTCTGATCGCAGCGTCCCGCCGAGCCCGGGGGCCCACCCCGAATCTCAACACCACTGACTGCCTTGTTTTGGACGCCGCCCGCCGCCTAGGATAGTCAGTAGGCTTAGCTGTGGAGATGGCAGTACCTGATCCGCTGGCCTGCACAGACCGTATCGTAGCTACGCACGGCGAGCGAGGACCACATGACTGACAACATTTCAGGGACCGACCAGTACACCTTCCAGGACCCCGTTACCCGTTTCCTGAGCATCTCGCCGCCTAAGCAGGATCAGCCCGAGCCGGGGCTGGACCGCGATCTGGAGCCGCAGACCGACCGCGGAGAAACCTCCTACCGGGGAACCGGTCGGCTTCAGGGCCGCAAAGCCCTCATCACCGGCGCGGATTCGGGCATTGGCGCCGCCGTGGCCATCGCCTTCGCCCGGGAAGGTGCCGACGTCGCCCTGTCCTACCTTCCCGAGGAGGAGCCGGACGCTGTAGAGGTTGCCCGCATCATCGAAGAGTGCGGTCAGAAAGCAGTCAAGCTTCCGGGTGACCTCACCAATGCTGCGTTCTGCCGGTCACTCGTGAACGACGCCGCCGAGCAGCTCGGCGGGCTGGACATCCTGGTCAACAATGCTGGCAAGCAGATCGCCGTGGAGCGCCTGGAGGATCTCACCGACGAGCAACTGGACGAAACCTTCAAGACCAACATTTACTCATTCTTCTGGATCACGCGGGAGGCACTAAAGCACCTCAAGCCGGGTTCGAGTATTGTGAACTCAACCTCGATCCAGGCCTACAGTCCGTCATCCACGCTGCTGGATTACGCAAGCACCAAAGCTGCCATCAATAACTTCACCAAGGGACTCGCTGAGCAGTTGGCGCCGCGTGGCATTAGGGTAAACGCGGTGGCGCCCGGCCCGATCTGGACTCCGCTGCAAGTTTCGGATGGGCAGCCGAAGGACAAGCTGCCCGAATTCGGCAAGGACACTCCGCTGGGCCGCGCCGGCCAGCCCACTGAACTGGCCCCCGCGTATGTCTTCCTGGCGTCGTCGGAATCCAGCTACGTCGTGGGAGAAACACTAAACGTCAATGGTGGAAAGCCGACACCCTAGGGATCATCGCCGGACCCGCGCGGATGGATAGGGCGGTTAGCCGGCAAACACGCCGACAAACCTGAAGAACACGCTGGCGGCCGTCGCAACCAACAGCAGCACCGCCGTCGTCCCGGTCCAGCCGCTCAGGAAAATGCGCGCCCTCCGTCCCGCCGGAAGCACGCCCCGGAGCATATTGCGTGAGGTCAGGAACGTGGTGAGCACGATCATCGCCGCCCAGACCACCAGGCAATAGAGGCAAAGGATCCCAATGGCGAACAGGGCCTGCGTCCACAACCAGATGGTAAAGACCATGCCCAGGCTCACTCCCACCTGCAGGGAGCGCCAGTACCATCTCGCTACAACCGCCCCGGCGAGGAGCATGCCCCCGGTAGTGATGACGACGCTGAACGCAACGATGCCGAGCAGCGGATTGGGGAATCCCAGCAGGCTGGCCTGCCACGTCTTGAAGACCTCCCCGCAGGAGACGAAGGCGTTGACGTCGCAGCTGGTGACGTAGTTGGGGTCGGCGTAGACGGCGAGCCGTTCGAGGACCAGCTGGCCAGAGGCCAGCCATCCCACCAACCCGGTGATCACCAGTAGCAGGCCGAAGGGCCTGTCGCGAGCGAGCGTGGTGCGCGGCTATCCATGGTGAAGACTATTGGCGAAAATGAAGGCTAGCGGGTGGGGGCGTTGTCGTAGTCCGCGCGGTCGATGCGGCGGTGGTACCGCATTCCGGTCAGGCCGCCCAAAATCGCGCCGCCGAGCGCCACGATCAGGGCCACGGCGACGGCGACGATGCCGGTCGTGGTCAGGCTGCCTTCGTTCAGTGGAAAGCTGTTGACGTTTGCCAGAACGGCGGACTGCCTGCCGAAGATTAATCCGAGGATCGCGACGAGAGCGGCGATGATGATCGCCCACAGCCAGACGGCGACACCCTGCTTAGCACCGTTGAACCGGGCCATCCGCCCGGCAACATATCCGCCAGCGAAGTAGGAGAGGAGCAGGATCACCAGCAGGATGATTGCGCCGGTGATGCCGACGGTCTGCGGGTCGGCCGCCACCTGCTCGGCTGCATCGTTGAGGTCGGTGTTGGTCGAGAGTCCAAAGACGGCCCCCGCAGCAGCGACCAGCGCCGTCAGTAAGACTGCCATGCCGGTCGCGGTGAGCCAGCCGAAGAACGCCGACCCGAATTTCATCCCGCCGAAGGTGTCCTTTTCGTGCTGGAGGAGCGCTGCACGCTCGGCCGACCCCGGCAGGGTGGGGCGGTCATCCTGGGCGCCCCGGTAGCGGGAATCATCCGGGTCGACCGTGTGGCTGACCGGCTGTACGGTGACCGGCTGGGTGCGTGTGGCAGGCGAAGCCGATGCCGCCCCGGCGCCCGTCGCAACAGCGCCAGCTGTGCCATCAGTCCGAATCTGGTGCACCTGGGTGGGGGCGCCGTCGGTGGTGCTATATACCTCGGTGGGCAGCGAATCGGCGTGGGTGTGCGCCTGGGTGGGGGCGCCGTCGTCGGCGGGTCGACGCGGGTCTACGTGGCTGTGCGCCTGGGTGGGAGCGCCGTCGTCGGCGGATGAATCACGCCACTCCGGTGTGGTTCCAGCATGCTTGGGGGCCAACTCGTGCGGCGTGTCATGCTGCGACGGATCATTCCCTGGTTCTGGCGTGCTCATGGTGCCTCCTGCTATTGGTGCCCTTCAGGCTTCTTCAGCAACCTTAGTGTTGCCGCCGGGCGGGAACAAGCGAGGCAGGATCGGCGGCCGAGCAGTGAGAGACTTTCCCTATGGAATTTCAAATCCTGATGACCGTGCTGAGCGGCCTGCTGATCGTGGTTGGTATCGCCGGAGTCATTGTGCCAATCCTCCCGGGCAGCATCCTCATCATCGGGTCGCTCTTGATGTGGGCGCTGGTGGTGTCCAGCACCGCAGGATGGGTGGCTTTCGGCGTCGGAACCGCGCTGGCTGTTGCTGGTCTGCTCGCTGGCGCCGTGCTGACCGGCCGGAAACTGCAACAGCGTCAGATCCCCGGCCGGTCAGTGGTGGTAGGCCTGGTCACGGGCGTGGTGGGGATGTTCCTGATCCCGGTCGTCGGGTTGTTCGTGGGATTCGCGGCGGGTCTGTTCGCCAGCGAATTCGCACGGCAGCGGGAGTTCAAGCCAGCCCTTTCGTCCAGCGGGGCAGCTCTGAGGGCGACGGGCATCGGCATCCTGGTAGAGCTCGGCCTGGCGTTGCTTGCGGGCAGCGTGTGGGTCATCGGTGTGTGGGTGCACTTCGCCACCGTCTAGGACCGTTTGAATCTCACTGTCGCTCGGGAGCGAAACCATGCAACTCGATCTCATCCTCACCAACGCCCGCATCATCACCATGGACCCGGCCCGTCCCACGGCGGGCAGCCTCGGCATTCTCAACGGGGTCATTGTTGGTCTCGACGAGGACCTCGCGGGACTGGCAGCCAAGGACGTCGTCGACCTGCAGCACCGGGTACTGCTCCCCGGATTCAATGACGCCCACTGCCACACCGCCTGGTTTGGACTCACTCTGGGTGAGGTGGACCTGACCGATCTCTCCGATCTGGACCAGGCCTACGCCCGGCTGCACGCTGCAGCCCAATCCCTCCCGGTGTCTCACGATGACGATGCCGGCGGCGGCTGGCTGGTTGCCAGCGGCTTCGATCACCACCGGTTCGGGGGACGGTTCCCCGACCGGGCCGCCCTGGACCGGGTCTCCGCTGGGCGGCCCCTCTTCATCCGGCGCACATCAGGGCACGGCGGGATCGCCAACACCGAAGCGTTACGCCGCGCAGGGGTGCTCGATGCTGGGTTCCCCGACCCGGTGGGCGGAAGAATCGTCCGGGATGGAGCGGGGGAGCCGACTGGACTACTGCAGGAGACAGCGCAAGCGCTGGTCCTGGACCTGCTGCGCCCGTACCCGCGCGATACCCTGGTCGCTGCGATCGAACACGCAACGGGCCAGTATGCGCGTGAGGGCATCACCAGCTTCACCGACGCCGGCATTGGCGGCGGCTGGATTGGACACGCCCCGGACGAGTTGGGCGCCTTCCAGGACGCCCGGGCGGCGGGAAAACTGCACGCACGGGCGCAACTGATGCCGGCCATCGAGACAGTGCAGCGAGCCGGGGCAGACGTCCTGGGTAGCGGTCTGGGATTGGGGATGTACAGCGGATTCGGCGATCACCTGCTGTCGCTGGGTCCGGCGAAAATCTTCCTGGACGGTGCGCTGTCCAGCGAGACCGCGGCCCAGACCGAGCCGTACAGCACCGGTGCCGGGAACAAGGGGTACCTGCTGCAGGAACCGGAGTTCCTGCAGCAGCAGATGGTTGACGCGCACCGGGCCGGTTGGTCCATCGCCGCCCACGCCATCGGTGACTTGGCAATTGATCTGGCGATCGACACCTTCACCCTCTTTCGGGCTGGGCGCACAGGTCAGCGGGCGCTGCCGCACCGGATTGAGCACGCGGCGGTGGTGCGGCCGGACCAGTTGGCGGCGCTCGCCGGGCTGGGGGTGGCGGTGGCACCGCAGGCCTCCTTTTTTCGTCCCATCGGCGACGCGATGGCTCGGTCGTTGGGAGAGGGGCGGGCAGCATTCACGTACCGGGCCAAATCATTCCTCGACGCGGGAATAGCGGTGGCGGGAAGTTCGGACCGGCCGTGCGCCGATGGGACGGCGCTGCGCTCCATCCAGGCGTACACCGACCGGCTGACGTCCAGCGATCGTGTCTTCGGGGCTGGCACAGAGCGTCTCAGCGCCCAAGAGGCCCTCGGTATCTATACGATCGGATCCGCCGAGGCCACCGGGTTCGGTGGGGTCAAGGGCCGGCTCTCCGTCGGGATGCTTGCCGACTGTGTGGTCCTCGACGCCTCCCCGCTGGAGGTTCCGACCACGGATATCGCCGGTATTCCTGTGATGGCTACCCTGCTGGGTGGCCGGTTCACTCATCACCAGCTGTGACGGGAACGCCAGCTACGCGTCGTCTGAGAGGGACAGCGCTGCGGTGATGAGGGCCAGATGGCTCAACCCCTGCGGCAGGTTGCCCATGAACTCGTGCCGGTCGTCGCCGTCGATCATTTCGGCCAGCAACCCGACGTCGTTCGCCAGGGGTAGCAGCGCCTCCATCTGGGAGCGTGCCTCGTCCTTGCGCCCCACCTGGGCGAGGGCTGCCACCATCCAGTAGGCGCAGGCGACGAAGGTGGATTCCTCGTCCTGCATCCCGCTGTAACGGTAGAGGAGTGGACCGGAGCCCAGCTCGTCACGGAGGGCATCGATAGTTGAGGACATCCTCGGGCCCCGTTCGTAGCCGGTGATCGCGTGAAGCAGGATCGAAGCGTCCAGCTTCTCGCTGCCCGGATACCAGACGTAGCTCTGGCGTTCGGCAGACCAGCAGTTCTCCTCGACCCAGTCCCGGATTCGGTCCCGCTCGGCCCGCCAACGTTCGGCCGGGCGCTGCAGCTGGCCCGCTTCGGAGAGTTTCACCGCGCTGTCCAGGGCATGCCAGCACCCCAGCTTTGAGGTGGTGTAGTGCCGTTCCTCGGGCAGCTCCCAGATGCCGGCGTCGCGCTGTTGCCAGGTGTCGCAGGTGAGGTCAGCCAGGTCGGCCAGTTGGCGGGAGGTGGTGGGGTCGAGGACATGGCCGGCCTCGACGTAGAGCCGCACAATGTCGAAAAGGTCACCGAAGACACCCAACTGCAGCTGACCTGCCGCTGGGTTCCCGTCGACGACGGGGCCGATGCCCCGCCAGCCGGGAAGGTCAGGGGTGCGGGTCCCTTCGGGGGTGCCACCATCAAGTCGTGTGAAAACCTGCAGATCCTGGCCCTGGGTGCGAAGGTTCTTGAGCATCCAGGAGACCGCTGCGTGCACTTCCTCCCGCAGGCCGGCCCGGACCAGTGCGTGCAGCGTGTAGGCGGTATCCCGCAGCCACGCGTACCGGTAATCCCAGTTTTTGCCACCCGCCCTGCTCTCCGGCAGGGAGGTGGTGGCTGCAGCAGCGACGGATCCGGATGGGCTGTGGATCAGGAGCTTCAGGGCGAGAGCGCTGCGGAGGACCTGGTTGGCGTAGGGTCCTTCGTAGCTGAATTCCCTGGACCAGGTTTGCCAGTTCGTGATAGTCCGGTCAATGCCAGCGTCCACCGAGTGCGGATCCGGGAGCGGCAGGGGCTCGTCGTGGGTGGAGACGACGGCCACCAGGTGGCGCGAGCCGGGTTCGGTGGTGAGGCGCCCGGAAATGGCCTGACCTTCGATGGAGAGGTCGCCCTCGTTGATACCGCGGACGCCCAGCGCGGTGCCGTCAACCCTGAGTACCGCGCCGTGGTCGGTGGACTGGACCCACGGGGAAGCGGTCTGAAAACAGTTTCCCGGACGGATGGCCCAGCGCATCGGCACGTTCCCGGTGAGGCCTTCGATGCGGCGGGCTAACTCGCCCCAGGGGAGCCGTCCTGCCACCCCGGTATTCAGGGAATCGGTGACGCGCACGGTCCCTGAGGTGGTGATGTACGTGGTGGCCAGAACGTTCGTACCCTCGACGTAGGCCCGCTGCGAGGTGAATGGTTCCGTTGGGCACAACTCCAACGCGCCGCCGTCGTCGGCGTCCAACAACCGGGCGAACGGCGGAGCAGAGTCGAGGTCCGGGGTCGGATACCAGTCGATCGACCCGTCATGAGCGATCAGCGCCACCGTCCTGCCGTCGCCAATGGCGGCGTAGGAGCGCAGGTCGACGTAGCCGTCCCGACGGTCGGCCAGGTCGTTGGGGTCAGTCATTCGGTCTGGCTAGCGACCGTGCTTTTTGTCGTACCTGGTCTTGTTGGCGCGGGTAGTCGCGGAATTGCCGCGTCGGTTGCGGAGCAGTTTGGAAGCAATGACGGGGACCAGCGTCCACAGGAGTTTTTTCAGCAGCACGACGGATTCCTTTTACTAGTGGGGTCCGCGGTCTTCCACGGAAACCCTAAGTTTACTTATAATTTGTCTTGAAAGAAAACCCGCGGTACTCAGTGAATTGAAGTGACGAACTCTTTCAGCGCTGCCAGCTGCGCTAGCCGGCACTCGGGCTTGAGGTACATCATATGCCCGGCCTCGTGATAGTGATGGGTGAACCGGTCCCTCATTTGATCGGTCAAATTCATGTGCGCAAACACGTATTCGGCGGCGAAGTGCGGGGTGGCGCCGTCCTGGTAGCCGTAGTCCACATGCACGCGAAGAGTGGGGTTGTGGACCAGGAGGCGTTCGAGTGTGTGACTCACATCGACGGGAGCGCCCTCGAAGGTCTTGTAGCTCCACGGGTGTACCCGAGCCGTCAGCACCTCATACGGGAGGTCGTTCTCGTAGCCGAGCTCCGCCCTCACATAGTGGTTCATGGCTGCCGCATAGGGGCCGGTAATGGCCCGGATACTTGGATCGTCGGTCATGGTCGAGTCCTGCAGGTTTGCGGGCTGCGCCGTGAACCTGCCATCAATCCGGCCGACCGCGAGCCCATCAGAACGCAGCAGTTCGGCGGCGAATTCGCCGTACTGCCAGCGGAGGTTGGTGCGGCGAATGAACGTTTCGTCGAGGGTGGTGATCGCAGCGAGGCGGGCTACGACGTCGTCGTACTCCGCCGCGGTAAGCCGGCTGCCCTGCGTGAGGGCGTACCCGAAGTCCTTGGCAGCGAAGTCTTCGGCTTCCCTGACGACGTCGGCGAGGTCCCGGCCCGGGTGGCGGCCGTGGAAGTGGGCGATGGCAGCATAGGTAGGGACGTGCAGGGCGTAGGGTACGTCGCTGCCGGGGAAGAACCGCAGCGTCGACATGTTGAGCACTGTGGAGATGAGCCCCAATCCGTTCACCGCCATACCGTAGGCGTCGAAAAGGCGCCCGGCGACGGCAACGGCGCGGAGGGTTCCGTAGGATTCGCCGACGAGATACTTCGGGGAGAGCCACCGGTTGTTGCGGGTGGTCCAGAGCCGAATGACCTCGGCCACCAGGTCCCGGTCCTCAATAAAGGCGTGGAACTCGTCCGACTTTTCGCCCTCGACGACGCGGGAGAAGCCGGTGTTGACGGGGTCGATCATGACGAGGTCGCTGTGCTCGAGGAGCGTTTCGTGGTTGTCCACCAGGCCGAAGGGCGCGGGAGTCATGGCTCCGGTGTCGCCCGAATCCACGCGGCGCGGTCCGAGGAGGCCCAGGTGAAGCCAGATCGACGCCGATCCGGGACCTCCGTTGAACGCGAACGTGACTGGGCGCTGATTGGCCTGGCCTGCGTCGTCGGGGTCGGTGTCCTTGGTGTAGGCGACGATGAAGATTTCGGCCTTGGGTTTGAAACCGTCGGCCTTGCCGTCCTTGGTTTCCTCCCGCCGGAGGACCAGCCGACCCGTGGTGCTCGTATACTTCAGGCCCGTGCCGGTGGTGTGCTGCCGGGTGGCAAAGTCGTCGGTCACTTCCTTGACCTCTTTGACGTCTTTGACGTTTTTGCCCTTGTCGGGTGCTGTGGAGTCGGCGGTCGTGGAATCTGCAGTGTCATCAGCCATGACTAGAGAGTACAGGTAGTTCCCAGAGGCAACCACCCCGCGGCGCGGGTAGCGGTTCGCTTGATCGGCCGTTGTCGTCGTTGAGGGCGTCAACTTGGACCTCGGTTTGGTTCCGGGGGGCCAATTTGGACCTCGGAGGTGTTTGAATGGGTCAAGCTGGACCTCAGGGTGCGGTATGTCGGCCACCAGGGTCTAGGTTGCCCCCTGGGACTAGGTTGCTCACCGCAGCGACCGTCCGATCCGGTGGCCCATCCCCCAGAACGGCTAGGTCGACGTCGGAGGCCCGCCAGTGGTCGCGGCCGGAACGCTCGACGGCGTTTTTTCGCCAGTCCAGCCGGTCCGGCGTTGCGGTCGGGCGAAGAACAGGGCAGCGCCCAGCCCGATAAGGATCGCAGCGGCGGGCAGGAACAACGACTGACCCATCGCTGCGGCGTAGCCAGCCTGCAGGGACTCCGGAAGCTGCTGGCCGGGCACCGCATCGGCGCCGCCGTCGCCGATGTTCGCGGTCAGACGGGACAGCATCATGGCGGCGATCGCCGAACTGCCCAGCACCGCTCCCACTTGACGGGTGGTGTTGTAGACGCCGGACCCGGCTCCCGCCGAGGACCGCGGCAGGTTCCGCGTCGCGGTCAGAGAAACGGGCGCCCAGATACCGGCGCTCGCGAGACCCAGCAGCGAGATGGGTAGGAGCAGCGCCCAGACCGGCACATCGGGGGTCAGGATGGCGCCTAGCCAGAACAGCGATACCGACATGGCCGAGAATCCAAAGACCGCCATGTACTTGGGATTGCCGCGCTGGACCAGCCGGCCCACCAGGGGAGCGAGCGAGCCGGAGATGATCGCCATTGGGGTGAGTAGCAGGGCGCCTTCGGTGGGGGAGAAGCCGCGCACATTCTGCGCGTAGAGCATCAGGGGGATGGCGACCGTGGTGATGGCGAAGCCCATCGCGAAGATCGACGTGTTGCCCAGGGAAAAGTTGCGGTCCTTGAACAGGTTCAGGGGAACGAGTGGTTCCTTGCGGTTGTACCGCTGCCACAGGATGAAGGCCGTGAGGAGGACCAGCCCGCTGATGATCAGCGACCAAACCGAGATGGGCCCGGCGATGGTGCCCCAGTTGTACGTCTCACCTTCCTGGATGCCGAACACTAGGCAGAACATTCCTGCGGCGCTCAGCGCGACGCCAAGATAGTCGAAACTGTGGCTGTTGGTGGGGAGCCGTGGCACCAGCCGGTGGGCGAGGATCAGCCCGACGACGCCGACCGGTGCGTTCACGAAGAAGATCCACTCCCAGCCGAGCGAGTCGACCAGGATGCCGCCGAGGACCGGGCCCACCAGGGTGGCGACGCCGGCTACCGAACCCCAGAGCCCCATGGCGGCACCGCGGCGTTCCGGCGGGAAGATGCGGGTGATAACGGCCATGGTCTGCGGCGTCATGAGTGCGGCACCCAGTCCCTGCAGTACCCGGGCGAGGATCAGTATTTCCACCGACCCGGCAAGCCCACACCACACGCTGGCCACGGTGAACACCGCCAGCCCGGCGAGGTAAATGCGGCGCGGGCCGAAGCGGTCGCCAAGCCGGCCCGTGATCAGGAGCGGCACGGCGAACGCCAGCAGGTAGGCGCTGTTGACCCACACCACGCTGTCGAGATCCGCACCCAGCCCGTTCATGATCGCCGGGATGGCCACCGAGACGATGGTCGAATCCACCAAGATCATGAAAAATCCAATCACCAGCGCCCATAGGGCCGGCCAGTCGTTGATCTCGGCGTGCTCCTCAGCGGAGCTGTGTGTGGTCATTCTTTGAGGCTACTCCGGCATTGGGCGCAGGTTTGCTACAGTACTTTTTGCGGGGCTTTAGCTCAGTTGGTAGAGCGTTTCGTTCGCAATGAAAAGGTCAGGGGTTCGATTCCCCTAAGCTCCACTACGAAGGTCCTCTGACCTGCGGAAACGTTGGGTGGGAGGGCTAAGTTTCTGTCTTGAGACGGCTCAACCACACGGAAACCACACGCTTTCGGATGATTTGGGATCAGCCTTGGGTGTTGCAATCCGTGGGTCTGGGCGCATGAACTCGAGGTATTCCATGGGTGAGCAGAATCCCATCACGCGCTCCACGCCGGCACGGTTGTACCAGGACCTGTCGAATAGGACGATTTCTCCGCCGCTGGGTAGCACCGAAACATACCGCTGGAAGTACCACTGGGTCGATTCACGCTCGTTGGGCTTCTCCAGAGCAACGACCCGGGCACCACGGGGATTCAGGTTTTCCGTGAACCGTTTGATGGTGC
Organism: Arthrobacter glycogeni; assembly: GCF_054511155.1. NCBI lineage: Bacteria > Bacillati > Actinomycetota > Actinomycetes > Micrococcales > Micrococcaceae > Arthrobacter > Arthrobacter glycogeni. The sequence continues at coordinate 188,858 of NZ_JBTNDE010000005.1, forward strand.
CGCCCTTGCCCGCGGCGTCGCGCCCCTCAAACAGGATTGCGACCTTCTTCTCCGTGGACTTTACCCATGCCTGCATCTTGAGTAGCTCAATCTGCAGGACACGTTTGGCCTTTTGATACTCACGCCCGGTCATCAGGACCTCATAGGGATGGTCCTGCCGCCACGTCTCATCCGCCGGATGGGGCAGGAACACCGACTCCTCATCCCCAGCCTCGGAGGTCCCGGTAGGTACCTCTACCCTTGCTCGGGGGGAGCGACGCTCAGGTTCCATACCCGTGTCAAATCTTGCCGCTTCCTCGCCTGCCGAGTTCACTTCGTCCGGCCCGGCGGCTGCTCTAGTTCCTGCGGAGGCACTTGCGGCCGGAGTGCTTGACTTTGAGGTGCCTGCGGCGGGTTTGGGGCGTGGAGGGGCTCACACGGCGGTGGTGGGTGCCTGCCCGGGCCGGTTGTCGGCTTCGGCCTTTTTGACGCGCTGCCGGTCAAGGTAATTCATGATGGGTGAGGCTGCAGCGCCATGCAACAGGATGGATCCGGTAACGGTAAGACCAACGACGGCCCACAGGTACCCGCCATCGGCAAAGTTTCCCTTCTCGAGGGCGTAGGCGATGTAGAAGAGAGATCCGATTCCGCGGACGCCAAAGAAGGAGATAACGGCGCGCTCCTGGGGCCCGGTCCTGCCGCGAGCCAATCCAATCCACCCGGTAATAGGGCGGATGACGAGCAGAATCACGGCGACGGCCAGAATCTCGGTCCAGCCGACGCCCGCCAGCAGTCCTCGGGCGACTGCTCCGCCAAGCAAGACCAGGATGATTACGGTCAGAAGCCGCTCGATCTGGTCGACGAAGTTGTGCAAAACCCGGTGGTAGCCATGCGAGCGTTCGGCGGCGCGGATAGTGCACGCGCAGACGAAAACGGCGAGGAACCCGTACCCGTTGACTAGTTCGGCGGCACCATAGGCGAGGAACGTTGCGGCGAGCGCGGTAAAGCCCTCGGCGTTCTCGGAGAGTTTAAGGCGTTGCGCTGGGGCAGAGAAAAACAGGCGACCCAGCAGCCATCCTGTGCCAATGCCGACGATGAAGCCGGCCGTGAGTCGCCAGAGGACATCGAGGAGGAGCCATTCGCCGATCCAAAGGTAAGGTGCGATGCCGGCGGTGCTCATCAGGATGGCGACGTAGACGAAGGGGAAGGCCAGCCCGTCATTGAGTCCGGCTTCGGAAGTGAGCGCGAATCGTGCCTCGTCCTCGTCCGTGCCTTCCTCATCCTCAGTAGGCTCACCAACTTGCACCTCGGAAGCCAAAACCGGGTCTGTCGGTGCGAGGGCCGCAGCCAGGAGGACTGCCGCGGCAACGCCGAGTCCGAGCATCCACCAGCCCAGGAAAGCGACGGCGATGATGGAAAGGGGCATGGTGATACCAAGGAGACGCCATGTGGTGGCCCAGCTTTTGAACCGAAATGGGCGGTTGATCGCGAGTCCGGCTCCCATCAGGGAGATGATCACGCACATCTCCGTCAAGTGCAGGGCGATCGTGCCGTGGGCGACCGGGTCGGGATTTGGCAGGACATCCAGGACCGAAAACGCCAGAAGGCCGGCGGCAAAGAAGACCATCGGCATGGATACCGGTACCTTGCCCAGCACCTTCGGAAGAATAGCGGCGGCCAACGCGGCCAAACCGGCAGCAGAGAACAATAGGGCAACGTTATCCATTGCAGTCCCCCCGCATGACGGTTACGGCGCTCGTGGCTAAAATTACGCCGACAGACGGATCAGCTTTCACAACTGTTGGTTCTTTCTGTTGGAGCGAGTTGATAGGAACCTATTACCGGGATTTTAGGCAGGGACCGACACCCTGTTGTTCGGCCACGTACTGATCGATCAGAGCGGAAACTGCCGCGAACAGGAACTTTTCAGAACGTGGAGCGATGCGAATCAGCCGCCTTCGGGAGAAGGCTTTTCCACGCAGGGATTAAGACGACCGTCCTCCATGGATCCTCACGCTTGATCATGGTATTTCTTGTCTCCCGCGGCCGCCAGTCGTTCGAGAGGGCACCTTCACTCTCTGCAGCCTGCAGAAGAGCTTCCGGGGTGACCTATTGGGACCCCTCCAGTTGGGACCCCTTGATACCCCGCGGTAAAAGGCAGCATGCTTATATTGTTGCCCTAGATCTTGGCAGCTGACACGTTGTGTGGCGGGAGTCCAAGGGGCCTAGATGCCACTCAGAATGGAACGGCTTACTGATGCTGACAGCTGGTTGGAACGAGGCGTAACGGTGTCAAGACCCCCTTGACGGTGGGCCTTTCCGCGAGTGGCCCAGTCCAGTCCACAAAATTTATTCGTGACTGCGTGTGAGGTTTTTTAGCCTACGGCGTCTTTACCGGGGGACGGAAAACCCGTTCCGCGTGAAGCCAGTTACCGCTGAGGCAGCGGAAGACTGACCCTCACCCACCATAGCTATCACAGCTAGGGATACCCGAATTTAGTAAGTCGACTTCCCAAATCGGGAAAAGCCTGTCATGGTTCAGGTATCGACCAGTTGCACCACATCCGGAGGTTATTTATGCAGGAAACATTGATGAGCGGGTTGGCCGCAGTGGTGGCATTCGTGCCGTTGCTGTTGCTTTTTCTCGTCATTCTTATCGTTGGGTTGCTGATCGCCAAAGCGATCTCGAAGGCACTGTCGAAGGTGCTGGAGAAGGTTGGATTCGACCGTCTGGTAGAGCGCGGCGGCGTGAAGAAGGCGCTAGATAATTCTTCGATGGATGCTTCCGACATCATCGCGAAGATCCTGTACTACACGCTGGTCCTGTTCGTA
>NZ_JBTNDE010000050.1:0-1343 GCF_054511155.1 Arthrobacter glycogeni
TTTCCTCAGGGGTGTTGAAGTGTTCAAACATGTTTCTCTCCTTCATCAGTTGTGGAATTGGTGGGATGGGTTTGGTTGCCGTGCCCCGCGCAACGGTACGGGCGTCTTCTGACTGAGTTGACGGGTTAGTTCCGGCCGGCCATGCCGCACGCTTCTTCAGCTCACCCCCATACAGGTTTTTAGGTGCAGCAGCCCGTCTTTGATCCGGGATTTGACGGTCGACAGCGGCACACCGAGCGTTTCGGCCACCTCCCGGTAGGTGAGGCCACCGTAATAGACGAGCTGGATCGATTCTCGTTGCATACTGGTCAAGGTTTTCAGGCATCCCACCACGGACTCCACCTCAACCCGGTGCATAACGGTTTCCACCGTGTTGTCATAGTCAGTGACCAACACAGCCACCCCGTACCGGGCGGCACGGGTGGTGGCGCTTTGTTCCGATCGGACCCGATCCACTGCACGGCGGTGGGTGATCATCATCAGCCAGGCCATCGGGCTACCAACGGAAGGATCATAGAGAGCCGCTGTCCTCCATACCTGCAAATACACCTCCTGCGAGGTATCACTACTCAGGTCCGGGTCGCGGATCACCCGTCTGGCCAGCCCATGGACCCGGCCCGCAGTGTTCCGGTAAAACAAGGTAAAGGCCTCTTCGTTACCCTGCCCGGTCTTATAAAGCAGTTCCACCAAGGTATCCCCCGTATCCGCACTCATTCCGGCACGGGTAGTGGGTCTAATCTCTGCACTACGGGGCACCGACCCGGCCGGCGCTTCGCCCGCCACGCTCCCGGAACGGCCCGGTACGACAGGGTTCCCCGGGCTAGGATCCCGCAGTCTGATCAGGGTCTTAGCATTCATACTCGCGCCCGTCCCTTTAGCCCCGCCCGTACGCCGGGCGGATCGGCGCGGACCCTCAACGATTACTATGCCTATCCGTGATACTCCACCCGGACACTGCACCATCAACTACCAGATAGGGCTGGCGGCAAATCATCATGGAGCCCCCACGATCGTCCAGGAAGGATAGTTGCGGAGCCTACTCATGGCCTCACGGTCGATCGTTTTCGCTTCGCTGAGATCCACCGTGATCGACAAGTCCGGCGCCAGGTAACTCGTGCGGGCAATGACACGTATCAGCGACTCGCAGTTTTCCGGGGTCAGCGACCCACGCACCATTACCGTAGCGAAACTCATATCCATGTTCACCTGCACCAAAAGGCTAAGCCTGCGCTCCAACCCAGGCCGGCTCTTCACTGGAATACCGGATATGTCCGCCAACCCCGGACGTTCGCTTACCTCAGTCATCAGAACCGACCGCCGGAATGATTCGTTGCCGTAAATGG
>NZ_JBTNDE010000051.1:0-1304 GCF_054511155.1 Arthrobacter glycogeni
TGTCAAGCACCGGGTTTGGTGGAGGGCTTGTTAGACCCGTTCCATCATTTTGATGGTCGGGAGTTTTGAGTAGTAGATGGTTTCGGCTTCCACCGGTGGTCGGTAGCCGATCTCGCTGTGCAGGCGTCGGTGGTTGTACCAATCGATGTATTCCGCGACGGCGATTTCCAGGTCATTGATGCTTCTCCAGGGCCCCTTGTTCCGAATCAATTCGGCTTTGAACAGCGAGTTCAGTGCCTCGGCCATCGCGTTATCGTAACTATCGCCCTTGGCACCGACGGAGGCGACTGCTTCGGACTCAGCGAGCCTTTCTGTGTAGCGGATCGCACGATATTGAACTCCTCTGTCGCTGTGATGGATGAGCTGGGAGACGTCTTTCCCGGCGTGCCGGCGGGTCCATAACCCCATCTCCAACGCATCCAACGCCAAGGTTGTATGCAGCGTTGTGGACAGCTGCCAGCCGACGACCCGGCGGGAGAACACATCCAGGACAAACGCCGCGTAAACCCATCCGGAAAACGTGCGGATGTAGGTGATGTCCGCGACCCACAAACAATTCGGTGCCAGCGCCGTGAACTGACGACGGACCAGATCCGCTGGCCGGTCCGTGCAGGGCCCTGGCACTGTCGTCCGCGGGGCCTTGCCCCGGTGCACCCCGTGTAAACCAGCGTGGCGCATGAGGCGTTCCACCGTGCACCTGGCTACCCGGTGTCCTTCACGGTTCAGGGCCGCATACACTTTCCTCGCCCCGTAAACACCGTAGTTCTCTCGGTGCACTCGGATGATCTGCTCCGTTGTCACAGCGTCCGTGATGGAGCGTTTGGACTCCGGACGGGCTTTGGCTGCGTAGTACGTTGATGGGGCGATCGGCAGCTGTTTGCAGATCGGCTCGACCCCGTATTCGTCCTTGTGCTGATCGATGTAAGCGATCATCGTCGCGAGGGGCGGTCGAGCTCCGCCGCGAAGAAAGCCGACGCCGATTTCAGGATCCCGTTGGCCCGGCGCAACTCAGCGACTTCACGCTCGAGCTCCGCCAGCCGGGCAGCGTCATCAGTCGTCGTCCCAGGCCGCACACCTTGGTCGATCTCGACGGTACGCAACCAGCCACGGATTGTGTCCGCCGGGATACCTAGTTGAGCGCCAATACGACTACACGCACCCCGCCGGGCACTAGGGTCCTTCTGCGCGTCCATCACCAACCGGACCGCGCGCTCACGAAGCTCATCCGGATACTTCCTCGGTGCTGCCATAAAGGCTCATCCTTTCAAGGAATCAACACCCTCCATTAAACCCGGGGCGGTTCA